>NZ_JAWRXG010000156.1:0-274 GCF_046535135.1 Arthrobacter sp. SIMBA_036 | reverse complement strand
CAGGTTATCAAGAAAGTCGATCTCACTACTCGTTCAATCGAAGTAGATTGGGATCCTGGTTTTTAAACCACCGGATAAACGGTAAAAGACGGCGCTATGTGGATTGGCATAATTAGCCTGTTTCCTGAAATGTTCCGCGCAATTACCGATTACGGGGTAACTGGCCGGGCAGTTAAAAATGGCCTGCTGAGCATCCAGAGCTGGAGTCCTCGCGACTTCACGCATGACCGGCACCGTACCGTGGACGATCGTCCTTACGGCGGCGGACCGGGGA
>NZ_JAWRXG010000155.1:0-274 GCF_046535135.1 Arthrobacter sp. SIMBA_036 | reverse complement strand
GCAGCCGCCGCTTTTGCTGCGAATATCGCGCATCTGTAATTTATATTAAATATCAATGTTATGTATGAGTTTTCCAAATTTTTTGACAGGTATTTATTTGTGCATTTGCTGCCTTCTTATGTTGCGCCGCAACGCGATAAACAAGCCGTGAAGCGCCGCATTGAAACGCAGGCCCTGATAAAAGTGCCGTTGACAGCCTTATGATTTTATAACATTGTTTCCGGCATAAGTAACACAGTTCTATCACGGAAGCCTGCTTCCGGATGGGTGATTG
>NZ_JAWRXG010000154.1:0-275 GCF_046535135.1 Arthrobacter sp. SIMBA_036 | reverse complement strand
CTGGGGTGCCACGCCGATCGATCAACTCGTCTGCCGAATCCAGTATCGGCAAATGCGCGACGACGGGCTCTATACGCCGCCGGGCCTGAAACCGACACTCGGTTGGCCGGCCTTTGACGGAACTTCGGACTGGTATGGCTCCACGATCGATCCCATTCGCAAGCTGATGTACATCAATACGACCTTCATGCCCTTCAAGCTGCAGATGATCCCATACGACAAAGGCCTACAGCAGGGTCTGTACAAACCCTGGGGCGGTTGGGGGCAGCCGTACC
>NZ_JAWRXG010000153.1:0-275 GCF_046535135.1 Arthrobacter sp. SIMBA_036 | reverse complement strand
CTCGGCATTCCGAAACGGGCTCGCTACCTTTGCATGGCACGGTCGGCAGTTGGAAGGTTTCGTGCCGGCCCGACCCCGGCTTGATTCAACGAGAATGTGCGGCCTTCATCAGTGCGATGGACACGCCCGCAGAGCAGCATGCGACGACGGCACCAACGAGAAACACGGTGCGCAGACCTGCCCAGTGGGCAAGCAGGCCGAGTGCCGGGCTTGCGATTCCCAGCGCGAGATCGAGGAACGCCGTATAGGCGCCCATCGCCAGCCCACGATTCTGC
>NZ_JAWRXG010000152.1:0-275 GCF_046535135.1 Arthrobacter sp. SIMBA_036 | reverse complement strand
AGAAGTTGTATTAGTAGGAACAAAGAAAAAAATATTTGAAAGAAAAATAGACAGATTTGTTTTTAATACAGAAAATTCAATTGCTTCAAAAGGAGTGGATGGATTGGATGTTCTAGCAGCAACGCCTCTTGTAAAGGCTGATGATGAAGGAAACATTGGAATTGTAGGAAAGAGTGGAGTATCTATTATGATTAATGACCGTCCGGTAAATCTATCAGGAAAAGACCTTGTTTCTTACTTAAAAACAATAAGATCTGAGAATATTGAGAGAATAG
>NZ_JAWRXG010000151.1:0-275 GCF_046535135.1 Arthrobacter sp. SIMBA_036 | reverse complement strand
CTTGCTCTAGTATAGAGTTAATTTCTTTCGGAATGACTTTTCCATTCCTGGCTACAACATAGGCTTCAATACCGTGAGTTAAAAATGTTATACCATGAAGTTCCGTCTCAAGCTGCGACTTGAGTCTAACTGCCAACTCGTACGCATTGCGATCAACTTCAGCTTTTTGAGTGCGTTTATAATCCTGAATGAAGTATTCAGTAGCACTTATAATACCGGCAAACAAAACTACAGCGGCGAATTTCAGCCAATTGAGCTGACTGGATGATTGCTTA
>NZ_JAWRXG010000150.1:0-275 GCF_046535135.1 Arthrobacter sp. SIMBA_036 | reverse complement strand
ATAGAGGATCAGCAGGCCAAAGGCGAAGACCCTCAGGCGATCCACATAGTAAAGTCTCTCTCTCATCGCAGACGACGGATCCCCACACAGCACCATCATCCGATATGCTGTACCCCTCAGATATTAAGGATCGCTGCCGAAACTTCGTAAACTGATGCTTTATTAGCGGAACAGGCGAGATGCCAAGCAGGTGCCGGCGAGCCATCGTGATGCAGTCTGGCTCAAATTGGCAGATTTTCGAGATCGCGCCGGCCGTCTATGACACGGACGATCTG
>NZ_JAWRXG010000149.1:0-275 GCF_046535135.1 Arthrobacter sp. SIMBA_036 | reverse complement strand
CACTTATCGCTTCCGGTCGCCGAGCAATCAATGTTCTTGCCTATGCTCGTGCTGATCAAACAGATGTCGTTGTTGTAGTCACGCCCCGCTTGTGGCTCGGCGTTGACGACCTGAGTACTTCGATTCCATGGGCCGGAACGCGCATAGCCCTCCCGGTGGCCCTCCAACACCGTTCATTCATCGATCTGCTGACGGGGCGACCCGTACATGCGTACGATGAGCTTCAACTCGAAGAGTTCACGAAGCCTTTCGTCGTTCTCAAGTCCATCTGAGTA
>NZ_JAWRXG010000047.1:0-458 GCF_046535135.1 Arthrobacter sp. SIMBA_036 | reverse complement strand
CGGGCGATATCGCCATGCTGCTCGATGAAGGCCTCGTCGCGTTCGGCCAGTGCCCGGCGAAGATAGGCACGCGCTGCAGGCGCCAGGCTGGCGCTGTCGCGCGCAATCGTGGCAAGGCCGCGGGAGACGGCTTCGGAGAGCAGGCCGGACGGGATTTCATGACGGGCGGTGCCGTGATGGAGGGCGACGGTCTCCGAGCCGAAGCGCTCCAGCCGAACCTCGCCTTTTGCCAGGAAGCGCAGCATCTTCAGCATCTGCCTGTCGCTGTTGGCGGCTTTCTCAGTCATGGGCTGCTCCTTCCGGAAAGCGGAAGACGGAGACGATGGTGCGCTCGATGGCGGAGACGAAGTCGTCGAAGGCCGGGTCGTCGCGGCGCTGCTCGACGATCATGCAGGCATGGGCGACGGTGGTGCGATGGCGCCCGAAGCCGCCGGCGATCTCCTGCTGCGAGAATTGCA
>NZ_JAWRXG010000148.1:0-275 GCF_046535135.1 Arthrobacter sp. SIMBA_036 | reverse complement strand
ATTCCGTGGACCCGAGCTTCCGGCCGGTACCTCATCGATCGGGAGGAACGGCTTCGTCCGCCTTCCAGAACGCCGAAGGCTACCGGGTCGAATTCCTGACGTCGAACCGCGGCTCTGACGCCTACATTGACCAGCCGGCCAAGATGCCTGCGCTCGGCGCCAGCGCCGATCCGCTTCGCTTCCTCGAGTTGCTCATCCGAGAACCCGTAGGACCATGCCGCTTCATCGCAGCGGTGTCCCGGTCGTTGTCCCTGATCCGTCCCGGTACGCCATCC
>NZ_JAWRXG010000147.1:0-275 GCF_046535135.1 Arthrobacter sp. SIMBA_036 | reverse complement strand
CGCTCCGGTGGCCCCGAGTGTGGTGACAGTTGCTACCGAATTGCGCATCTGTCCCTCGGCGTCCTCATTAAATCGACGGCGAGCTAAAACGCCTCTCGCGGTCTCATCGAACCCGGCTAGTAGCCACGAAAGGGGGCCCGCAGACATCCACTCGAGCGCGGCCGGTCTAGAAGGTCATCCTCTGGCGAGCAAAACAGAGTGGGTCGAGCCCTGTAACGCAAAGGCAGCGCTTAGCTATCGAGCGCGCCGACCTTTACGACCGGCTCTTGACCAAC
>NZ_JAWRXG010000146.1:0-275 GCF_046535135.1 Arthrobacter sp. SIMBA_036 | reverse complement strand
CCAGGCACTTTTCTATGCGATGGCGAGCGGAGATACCCGTCCGCTCATAAAGGCGTTGAGGGATACAGAAAAACTGCCAAAGACTGGCCAATGGGGCGTCTTTCTTCGCAACCACGACGAACTCGATCTCGGGCGGCTGACCCAGAGCCAGCGGCAAACCGTGTTCAATGCGTTCGGGCCCGATAAAGGCATGCAACTCTATGACCGCGGCATCCGCCGCAGACTTGCTCCAATGCTGGGGGGAGACCTTCGTCGTCTGAAGCTCGCTTACAGCC
>NZ_JAWRXG010000145.1:0-275 GCF_046535135.1 Arthrobacter sp. SIMBA_036 | reverse complement strand
ATCTTTTTGCTGATATTTTTGAACGCGATGTTCTAAGCTATGCAGAAAGGGAATTGGTAACCATTTCCGTACTCAGCAGTATTGGTGATGTAGAACCAATGCTACGCTCCCATTTTAAAATTGGTTTAAACATGGGCTTAACTCCGAATCAGCTTCATCAATTTGTAGGCATTATCAAACAAACCATTGGCAGTAAAGAAAGCGATGCCTCCCAACATGTTCTGAATGAAGTATTAAAAGATAAATAAATAGTGAGAAGATGAAAAAGCTAACAT
>NZ_JAWRXG010000144.1:0-275 GCF_046535135.1 Arthrobacter sp. SIMBA_036 | reverse complement strand
ATCTAGACCATAAAACAAAATACATGGACTTTAAATTACAAATGACCCTGAACGAATTTGATAAAGTACACTTTTCGAAAGACCATGTCAGAAGTTTTTTTAAATATTGGACAGAAAAAGAAGCTGTTATTAAGGCTCATGGAAAAGGATTATTAATCCCATTGCAATCCTTTGAGATTTTTCAAAATCAAGCCGTAATCGAAAATGAAAAATTTTATTTAAAAGAAATTTTTATACATGAAGAATATCAATGCTGTATAGCTGCAAACAAAGAT
>NZ_JAWRXG010000143.1:0-275 GCF_046535135.1 Arthrobacter sp. SIMBA_036 | reverse complement strand
CCAAACAACCAGGACCCGGCTGTTGTCGGCAAGCCCTTCACATCGATAACGTCCTTGATGACGATCGGTATGCCGTGGAGCGGCCCCAAACGCTTGCCCGCCCGTAGCGCTGCCTCAGCTGTTTGGGCAGCTTCCAACGCCTCGGCCGCCGCGACAAAGATCAATGCACGATTTTCGGTGTTTTGCTCCTTGATCCGCTGTAGACAATCTTCGATCAAGGCCACAGGAGATAGCCCGTCAGCGAATCGGCCGTGTATTTGGGCAATCGTCTGAGG
>NZ_JAWRXG010000142.1:0-275 GCF_046535135.1 Arthrobacter sp. SIMBA_036 | reverse complement strand
ACTTACGGTATTTCGGCCGTGCCGCGCGCACGGCGCCGAGTTAGGATTGGCGGTGCACGACGCATATCATGGGCGCGGTGTCGGCACGGCGCTCCTGCGCGCGCTGACCGAAACCGCGGATGCGTCGCTCGGTTTGCGCCGCCTCGAACTGCAGGTGTTCGTGGACAACACGCCGGCCATCGCGCTGTACCGCAAGTTCGGCTTCGTCGAAGAAGGCGTGTCGCGCGGTTATGCGATGCGCGACGGCGTGCTGGCCGATGCGCTGCATATGGCCC
>NZ_JAWRXG010000141.1:0-275 GCF_046535135.1 Arthrobacter sp. SIMBA_036 | reverse complement strand
CCATTGTCTGTACTATATATCTTCGCATAAATTTGTCAAATCCTGGCAAACCTTTCAATCTCTCTGGATAGATCAGCAAAGCCTCTTTCTCAATATCAAAGTATATATCATACCAAAACCTCAAAATATGCTTACAGGTTTCTTCCTCAAACAAATCGTAAATCCTAACATCCTTTATACCCAAAATCTCAGAAATTCTTGATTGCATCTGCATTTCAATTCGCATCAAGTGTTTTTCATCAGTTAAAAAACTCAAATCATCATCAATTAGTTTC
>NZ_JAWRXG010000140.1:0-275 GCF_046535135.1 Arthrobacter sp. SIMBA_036 | reverse complement strand
GGCAGCGGTGTGGCAGCGCTGTTTTTTGCCGCCGCCGGCTTCCTGCAGAGCCGTACGATCGCCACACCGCAGACTGACCAGGCCACCGCGCTTTTCGGGACCTTTTCTGTCGGCGTGCTCGGCTATTTCGGCATCTTCGCCACGATGATCATCATCGCCCTGCTGACGACGCTGACGGCGCGCGTCACGGTCGTCCGCACGATATACGAGATCGATACACTTCGCTCCGATCCGACACGAACAGACGGGATAGCGAGCTGATGATAGCGATCACA
>NZ_JAWRXG010000139.1:0-275 GCF_046535135.1 Arthrobacter sp. SIMBA_036 | reverse complement strand
CGCATGACAGACCTGCCCTCCCTCGTGGACGCGGACACCGGCTTCGGTGAACCCATGAACGTGGCCCGCACCGTCCATGAACTCGAAAACGCAGGCCTGGCCGGCCTCCACATCGAGGACCAATTCAACCCCAAACGTTGCGGCCACCTCGACGGGAAAAACGTCGTTGATATCGACACCGCCACCAAACGAATCCGGGCCGCAGCCGATGCCCGCAGGGACCCGAACTTCCTCATCATGGCCCGCACCGACATCCGCGCAGTCGAAGGACTGGA
>NZ_JAWRXG010000138.1:0-276 GCF_046535135.1 Arthrobacter sp. SIMBA_036 | reverse complement strand
AAAATGGAGTAGCGTTCTTTTTAAAAAGTGACCATATCATTACTTATTAATAACCCTGCTTAAACCAATCAGTTAAGGCGAAGATTTAAGATTAAACATTGATTAGAATTTTTCTGTCTTATTATAAAAAGGCTGACGAAAATTTCGTCAGCCTAACTCTTTGATATTCTGCATTTTCTTAAATCCGCTTTCCATAAATAATATACCGTTTCGGTGCATTGCCGATATATGAAAAGGGATAACAAGTGGTGAGAATGAGCTCCTCTTTGTTATGCT
>NZ_JAWRXG010000010.1:0-211840 GCF_046535135.1 Arthrobacter sp. SIMBA_036 | reverse complement strand
GAAAAACACCCCGGTCCGAAGACCGGGGTGTAACCGATGACTCGACTCATCCGTGAAGGATGTCTCGACTCATCACATGGGTGGCAGATGAGGGATTCGAACCCCCGTAGGCGTTGCCAGCTGATTTACAGTCAGCCCCCTTTGGCCGCTCGGGTAATCTGCCGAACTTCAAAAGAAGATCACTTCCGGAGACCATTTCTTTCCGATCCGGTAACCGAAGGCAGAGATAACCTTACAGAACTTCCCGCGAAGAATCTAATCGGCAAACCCGGGCCTCGAGGCCACGGTATTTCAAGCCTGCCCGAGTATTCGGCCAGCAAGCCTCGCTTCGAACTTTTGGGCCTGCTCGGCGGTGATCTGGTTTAGCTGCACAGCACGGAGCAGATCAGTGTGGATGCCGTCCATTCGCGCGTCGGCATTAGGGACGGGGCTGAGGACTATGGATGCCGCGACGGCGGCTGCAGCAACCGCACTTGCTGCCGCTACTGCTGCCGTGCCGATAGAACCCGCTGCCGCAGAGGCGGACTTACCGACGTAACGGACGGCCTTGGTGCTCATGCTTACCTCCGGTTGTGCTCTTCCAACTTGGTACAACTCTCCGGCCAGGTCCTCGGTTCCAGCCAAGCGTGTGCTGTGAGCGAACTGTGAAAGCTGTCCACCGTTCCAACAGTGGCCGTCCGTACTAGGCTGGATGCCAGACCAACCGCCCTTACAGGGCCCCCAACCTAAGGAGAGTCATGGCAGGCGAATCCACGTTCGACGTCGTCAGCAAGGTAGACAAGCAAGAGGTCGCCAACGCGCTCAATCAGTCCCAGAAGGAAATCGCCCAGCGTTACGACTTCAAGGGCGTGGGCGCAGAGATCGATTTCAGCGGTGAAAAGATCCTGATGAAGGCCAACTCGGAGGACCGCGTACTCGCTGTCCTGGATGTGTTCCAGTCCAAGCTCATCAAGCGCGGCATCTCACTGAAATCGTTGGAGCAGGGCGAACCGTTCCCCTCGGGTAAGGAGTTCCGCCTTGAGTGCTCCATCAAGGAGGGCATCGCCCAGGACATCGCGAAGAAGATCAACAAGATCATCCGCGATGAGGCCCCCAAGTCAGTAAAGTCCCAGATTCAGGGCGATGAACTTCGCGTCACCTCCAAGTCCCGCGATGACCTGCAGGAGACCATGAATATCCTGAAGAAGTTCGACGAAGCCGATCTTCAGTTCGTCAACTTCCGCAGCTAAGTCCGTTCCGCAGGCACCGAGGGTCGCAGCGAGCAATTGTGCTCCTGCGGCCCTCGTCGTCTTCCTCAGCGTACGCTCAGATTGTGCTGTCACGGTGTGACGGTGACAACTGAACTACGCCCCGCAACCGGTGACAAGCTGGCCGACATCCAGCAGTTCGCCGAAGACCTCCGATCCTCGGATAACCCGGACGAAGTTGCCGTCGGCCTCAAGCTCCTGCTCATCCTCAAGGGCAAAAACACCTAGATCGCCAAGACGCAGCGCCCCTACCCAGCAGCGTATTGTCATTACGTCACGAAAACTTTGCGTAATGACCGCCACACAGTATTCTTTCTCATTAGGCGAGCCTAAGTACGGCTTCCCTTAGCGAAAGAATTGATCATGACCGCCAATTTCCTGATCGGCCTGCGCGAAGGCCTCGAGGCATCCCTCGTCGTTGTCCTCCTGATGACCTACCTCGTCAAAACAGGCAGGCAGTCCTTGATCCCAAGGCTATGGGCCGGCGTTGCCCTCGCTATCGCTGTATCCCTTGGATTCGGCGCCCTCCTGACCTTCGGTCCCCGTGGGCTGATCTTCGAGGCCCAGGAGGCAATCGGTGGCGGCCTGTCCATAGTGGCCGTCGCCTTGGTGACCTGGATGGTCTTCTGGATGGCGCGCACGGCGCGCAGCCTGGGCGGCGAGTTGCGCTCGCACGTGGATAAGGCGGCCGACGGCGCCGCCTGGGGACTGGTCTTGGTGGCAGCCCTGGCCGTGGGCCGTGAAGGGCTGGAAACAGCTCTGTTCATTTGGGCCGCCGCGCAGTCCACCGGAGCAAGCACTCTCCCGCTGGTGGGTGCATTGCTCGGTCTCTTGGCTGCCGCTGGCCTCGGGTACCTGCTGCACCGGGGAGTCCTGAAAGTGAACCTGGGCCGCTTCTTCACCTGGACCGGAGTTGGACTGATTATCATCGCCGGGGGCGTGTTGGCTTACGGCGTCCACGACCTGCAGGAAGCCGGCATCTTCCCAGGCCTGCACAGCCTGGCCTTCGACGTCTCAGCCGCCGTGCCGCCGTCGTCGTGGTACGGCACTTTGCTCAAAGGCACCCTGAACTTCTCCCCCGCAACCACTTGGCTCGAGGCCACGGTCTGGTTGCTGTACGTCATTCCCGTGCTGTTCCTGTACATCCGCGCCAATAGGTCTCCTGCTGCGCAACCGGTACGCAGTCCGGCTGCCGCGGTCACCGCGCACCCCTGATCCCGCTCCGCTCACACTCGCTTCCCCTCGAACCTAAAGGACACGCCCATGCCTGGCGCCGCCATGCCCGCTTCGCCCACATTCCGTAGAGTGCTTGCCGTACTCGGCGCAGCAGTCGCTGTGCCTTTGGTACTGACTGGTTGCACGGACAATGCCAAACCTGCGAGCGCAACCGGGGGCCCCATCCAGGTGAGCAGCACCGCAACCGAGTGCAAGCTGTCTGCCACCAGCGCCCCGAGTGGCAACCTGACGTTCTCCGTGAAGAACGATGGAACCGAAATCACCGAGTTCTATCTGCTCGCCGAGGATGGCTTGCGGATCCTCGGCGAAGTGGAGAACATCGGCCCGGGCATTACCCGGAACTTGGTGGTCACCGTTTCCGCTGGCAAGTACACCACGGCGTGCAAACCGGGCATGCAGGGTGACGGGATCCGCGGCTCCTTCGAGGTCACGGACTCGGGCAACAAGCCCAGCCTCAATGCCGACCACCAGAAACTCCTGGATACCGGGACCCAGCAGTACGCAGCCTACGTCAAAGACCAAAGCGAGCAATTACTCACGGGGACCAAAGACTTCGCCGCTGCCTTCGCTGCCGGAGACGCCGCCAAAGCCCGTGACCTCTATGCAGCCACGCGCATGCACTGGGAACGCATCGAGCCCGTAGCGGAGTCCTTTGGTGACCTTGACCCGAAGTTGGACGCCCGCGAGGCGGACCTTGAGCCGGGGCAGGAATGGACCGGCTGGCACCGGGCTGAAAAGGACCTGTTCCCACCCGCTGGGTACACCCCTATGACGCAGGCAGAGCGCCAGGCTGTCTCCACCAACTTGATCGCCACCACGGAGGATCTGGTCCAACGGACCCGGTCCGTGACACTGACGGCGGACAAGCTCGGCAACGGCGCCAAGGAA
This sequence comes from Arthrobacter sp. SIMBA_036, assembly GCF_046535135.1. Classification (NCBI taxonomy): domain Bacteria; kingdom Bacillati; phylum Actinomycetota; class Actinomycetes; order Micrococcales; family Micrococcaceae; genus Arthrobacter; species Arthrobacter sp. SIMBA_036. The sequence goes on along the minus strand of NZ_JAWRXG010000010.1, from coordinate 208,469 downwards.
CTCCTCGATGAAGTGGCCACCGGTAAAGTCACCGGTGAGGAAGAGATCTGGTCCCACACCGACCTCTGGGATTTCCAAGCCAATGTTGATGGCGCCCGGATCGCCTTCGAAAGTCTCAAGCCTGCACTGAAGGAAAAGGATGCGGATCTCGCCGCCTCACTGGACGAGAAATTCACCGCCCTTCAAACAGAGCTGAAAAAGCACGCCAAGGGCGACGGCTTTGCCTACTACAACGAGCTCAGCAAGGACCAGGTGCAGCAGCTTGCGGCCTTGGTCGACGCGTTGGCCGAACCCCTCTCCAAGCTCACCGCTTCGGTGGTGCTGTGAGCGGCTGCCCTTTCGGACACGGCGGTGAGGTTTCCGGCGGTGCAGCCGGGGGTGCCCCTAACGAATCTCGACAGACGAGCGGGTTTTCGCGCCGCGGTTTGCTGTCCATTGCGGGCATTGGCGGTGCCGGGGCCGTCGCCGGCTTGGCTGCCGGGTTTCTGGGCCACGACGCCGTCGCGGCCACACCGGCAGGAGCTACCGCGCCTAGCACCGATGCCGCCGTGGTGCCTTTCTTCGGCGATTATCAGGCCGGAATCACCACTCCCGCCCAGGACCGCCTCCACATGGCCGCTTTCGATGTAACCACCGAGGACCGCAAGGACCTGGTCAAGCTCCTGCGTGATTGGACCGCCGCAGCGGAGGCCATGACCGCAGGCAAGCCCACCGGCGAGACTGGCGCCGTCGACGGACCGTACAACGCTCCGCCCGAGGACACCGGGGAGGCGCTGGATCTCGCCGCCGCACATTTGACCTTGACGTTTGGCTTTGGGGCGGGGCTTTTCGAGAAGGACGGCAAGGCCCGATTCGGCCTGGAGGGCCGCCGCCCCGAAGCCCTGATCGATCTTCCGCACTTTCCCGGGGACGATCTTCAGCCCGGGCGGACCGGCGGGGACATTGTCATCCAGGCCTGCGCCGACGACCCCCAAGTGGCAGTCCACGCCATCCGCAACCTGGCCCGGATCGGCTTCGGCAAGGTCCGGGTGCGCTGGTCGCAGTTGGGTTTTGGGCGCACGTCCTCCACCTCAAGGGCGCAGGCGACACCCCGGAATCTCTTTGGCTTCAAGGACGGCACCAACAACCTCAAAGTGGAGGACAACTCGCTCTTGAACGACCATGTGTGGGTGGCTCCCGGGGACCGTGCCGGGGAGCAGTGGATGGCCGGGGGAAGCTACCTTGTGGCACGCCGTATCCAGATGCACATAGAGACGTGGGACAGGACGTCGCTTCGGGAACAGGAGGGTTTGATCGGACGCACCAAGGGCACCGGGGCGCCGCTGTCCGGAGGCGACGAGTTCACCGCTCCCGACTTCAAGCTCGCCGGGCGGGACGGAACCCCCTTGGTCCCCCTCGACTCGCACATGCGCCTCGCCCATCCCGACCAGAACGACGGCGTACGGATGCTGCGCCGCGGTTACAACTTCACGGACGGCTCTGACGGCCTGGGCCACCTGGATGCGGGGTTGTTCTTCATCGCATTCGTCAAGGATCCCAGGACCCACTACGTGCCCATGCAACTGGCACTGGCCAAGGGCGACACACTCTCCGTGGACTACCTCAAGCACACAGGCTCGGGGCTGTTCGCCGTGCCACCGGGCATTAAACAGGGTGGCTTCATCGGCGAAGGCCTGTTCTCCTAACCCGGCGGGGGCTAACGGACCGCCATTCGCTCCAGGCGGCTGATCCTCTCCTTCATGGGAGGATGCGTGGCAAAAATCCGCCGCATTCCGCCGCCACGGAATGGATTCGCGATCATGAGATGCGAAGCATTGACGAGGTTCTGGTCCTGTGGGAGCGGAATTTGTGTGACGCCATTCTCGATCTTGCGCAGGGCTGAGGCGAGCGCCAGCGGATCGCCGGTCAACCGCGCTCCGTCCTCATCGGCGTCGTACTCCCGCGTGCGGGAGATGGCCATCTGGATCAAGGACGCGGCAAAAGGTGCCAACAGTGCCATCGCGATCATGGCGAGCGGGTTTGCGTTGCGGCGGTCCCCGCCGCCGAAGAACAACAACATCTGCCCCACGGACGTGATGACCCCAGCCACCGCGGCGGCAACCGAAGATGTCAGGATGTCGCGGTTGTACACATGCATGAGCTCGTGGCCCAGCACGCCCGGAAGTTCGCGGGCGTCGAGCAAGTGCAGTATCCCTTCCGTGCAGCACACGGCGGCGTTCTTGGGGTTCCGCCCTGTGGCGAAGGCGTTGGGCGTCATGGTGGGCGAGAGGTAGATCCGCGGCATGGGTTTGTTGGCCCGCATCGAAAGCTCCCGGACGATCTGATAGAGCTGCGGGGCTTGCGCTTCGCTGACCGGATAGGCGGCCATGGAGCGAATCGCGATTTTATCGCTGTTCCAGTAGCCGTAAGCCGTGGTCGCCACACCCAGCAAGGCCATGATCCACAGCGGCGCGGCACTCCGCGTTCCGGCCCCGATGATGGCGCCCAGTCCCAGCAACACCGCCCATAGCACGCCAAAGAGTGCGGCGGTCTTGAGGCCGTTGTTGTGGTTTCGCACCGTGGTCATCGTCCCTTTCATCAGTTCGCATGTGGATTGGTTGTCAGGTGGATTAGCTAATGACCTTAACGACGACGGCGGCCGTACTGTTCCTACGGCGTCGGGTGTTTGGCATCGTACGCCGCAAATCCGGGCTGGATTCGCGCGGCCAGCAGGGCAAGGACCATGCAGACCATCCCTCCCGCGAGCAGCACCCCACCCTCGCTGAGGAATCGGGTGACCCCGCCGGCAACCAGGTCACCGATGCGTGGTCCACCGGCAACCACCACCACGAACACACCTTGCAGGCGCCCACGGAGATGGTCGGGCGTGGCCGACTGGAGAATGGTGGTTCGGAAAACGGCACTGACGGAATCCGCGATTCCGGCGAGCGCGCAGCAAAGAGCCGCGGGAATCAGCCAGGATGTCACGCCTCCTCGCCCTGATTCACCGGCCAGGAGGACCACCGGCCAAAGGCGGCGATTGAACCACCCCAGCCGATCACGGACCACACAACTGCGCTCCCCTGCCGTCGGACCCGTCCCAGCGGTCCCGAGAAGAGGCCCGCGAGAAATGCGCCGACAGCCGTTGCCGCGAGGAGCACCCCTACTGTGGTTTCACCGCCTCCGATCATCACGGCTCCGATAGCCGGCATCAGAGCGCGCGGCTGGGCGAAGATCATGGCGATGAGGTCGATGATGAAGGTCATGCGGACGTTGGGGCGTGTGCCGAGGAACCGGAATCCCTCAACCACTGAGCGAAGTCCCGGCCGTGCGGCGTCGTGGGATGGCGGCATGGCCGGGAGTCCCAAAAGGCCCCACAGCGCGAAAGTGAAACTGATGACATCGATGGTGTATGTCCAGCCGAAGCCGATGCTCGCTACCAGTACGCCTGCCAGCAATGGCCCGGCCGTCATCGAAAGGCCGAAGGTCAGCATGTTCAGTGCATTTGCAGCTGGAAGCAATTCCTTGCGGACCAATAGCGGGATGATCGCGCTGCGTGCGGGTCCGTTGATTCCCTGCGCGCCGCTCTGGATAGCTACCAGCACGTAGAGGATCCAGATGTTGCCTAAGTGCAACCATGCCTGCAGGGCCAAACCCGCCGTGGATGCCCACAGGACCAGGGAAGCAATCAGGGCAACTTTCCGGCGGTCGTAAGCATCTGACACTGATCCGCCATATAGCCCCGCAACAACGAGGGGCACCAAGGCGAAGATGCCGAGCAAGCCGACATAGAGGCTCTGTTGGGTCAGCCGGTAGACCTCCAAACTGACAGCCACCAAAGTGAGTTGGGAACCGACGGCGGCTATGGACGCCCCCAGCCACAGTCGTCGAAATGCGGGACTCTCCTTGAGGGGGGTGATGTCCGCCAATAGTTTTGCCACCGTGTAAGCCTAATCAGCGCGCACCAGCCCGGGCCGCAAGACGGGCAAGTTACGGAAGGTTTTGCTTTGTTCACGCCAAGTTAGCCACGCCTTATTGTGAACTCCTAATAATAAGTGTTTCAATGAATGCATGACCGCACTCACAGCCGAACAGGAAACATGGGCCGCTGAGCTGCGTGCCCACGGCCGGCGAGTCACCAAACAGCGCCTGGCTGTGCTTGCGGCAGTCCAGCACCACCCGCACTCTCCCGCCGAAGGAATACTCGCGGCCGCCCGCCAGGAGCTTCCCGAACTAACGGCCCAGTCCGTCTATGTGGTCCTCAGCGACCTGACTGACCTTGAGATGCTGCGCCGGTTCGAGCCACCGCACTCCCCCGCACTCTATGAAACCCGCGTGGGCGACAACCACCACCACGCCGTCTGTACCAGTTGCGGCCGTGTTGAAGACGTCGATTGCGCGGTGGGGCACGCACCGTGCCTTACGCCGCATTGGAGTGGGAACTCCAAGCCCATGACCATCCGGATCGCAGATGTCCTCTACCAAGGCATCTGCCAGGACTGCCAGTCCAAACAACAGCTTCCCGTAAACCTCACGTAACCAAGAAATAGAAAAAAGGAGAACGATGACCGCGAATATCACGCCCGTTCAGTCGACCACCCAGTCCGGTGCCCCCGTCACCTCGGACGCTCACTCGAAGTCCGTCGGCGCTGACGGTGCCATCATCCTGACTGACCACTACCTTGTGGAAAAGCTCGCCCAGTTCAACCGCGAGCGGGTCCCGGAGCGCGTAGTTCACGCCAAGGGCGGCGGAGCTTTCGGCACGTTCAAAACCACCTCGGACGTTTCCGCATACACCAAGGCGGCCTTCCTGCAGCCCGGCGTCGAGACGGATATGCTGATCCGTTTCTCCTCCGTCGCAGGCGAAAACGGCTCCCCTGACACGTGGCGCGACCCTCGCGGTTTCGCGGTGAAGTTCTACACCTCAGAGGGCAACTACGACCTCGTCGGCAACAACACCCCGGTGTTCTTCATCCGCGACGGCATCAAGTTCCCGGACTTCATCCACTCCCAGAAGCGCCTCCCGGGCAGCCACCTGCGCGACGCCGATATGCAGTGGGACTTCTGGACGCTCTCCCCGGAGTCGGCGCACCAGGTGACCTGGCTCATGGGCGACCGCGGCCTCCCGGCTTCCTGGCGTGAAATGCAGGGCTACGGCTCGCACACTTACCAGTGGATCAACGAGGCCGGCGAGCGTTTCTGGGTCAAGTACCACTTCAAGTCCAACCAGGGCGTGGACTCCATGACCGGAGACCAGGCAGAAGCACTTGCCGGCTCGGATGCAGACTTCTACATCCGCGACCTGCAGGAAAACATCGACGCCGGCAACTTCCCCTCGTGGGAACTGCACGTCCAGGTGATGCCGTATGAGGACGCCAAGACGTACCGCTTCAACCCGTTCGACCTCACCAAGGTGTGGCCGCACTCGGACTACCCGCTGATCCACGTGGGCACCATGGAACTGAACAAGAACCCGGAGAACTACTTCGCGCAGATCGAGCAGGCCACCTTCGCGCCGTCGAACTTCGTGCCGGGGATCGCGGCTTCACCGGACAAGATGCTGCAGGCCCGCATCTTCTCCTACGCGGACGCGCACCGTTACCGCGTGGGCACCAACCACGCACAGATCCCGGTGAACCAGCCGAAGAACGCTGTGCACAACTACAGCCAGGACGGCCAGGGACGCTACCTGTTCAACGCTCCCACCACTCCGGTGTACGCACCGAACTCAGTCGGTGGACCTGCAGCGGTCGAGCCGCTCTCCCCCGCCGGTGGCTGGGAGAATGATGGAGAACTGACCCTCTCCGCTCACACCCTGCACGCTGAGGACGACGACTTCGGCCAGGCCGGAACCTTGTACCGCGAGGTCTACGATGAAGCTGCCAAGGCCCGCTTCCTCGACACGATCACCGGTGCCGTCGGTGGCGTGAAGAGCGCCGATATCAAGGAACGCGCTATCCAGTACTGGACCAACGTCGACGCCGAACTCGGTGCCAAGCTGCGCGCCAACCTCGGTGCCGGCCAGACCACGTCAGACGCTGAAGCAGCCAACAAGCTCTAAGCTCTACGGCTTCTTGGGACACCCCGTCACGGATCTCCGTGGCGGGGTGTCCCTTTTCTTTTTCCACATAGCCTTAGCGGCCTATGGTTGTCGCTCGGCCCCGATCCATAGGATCTTCTCATGAGCACATTCGAGGGCATCCCCACCGCTGCATTCCGCTTCTACGCCGAGCTTGAAGAGAACAACAACCGCGAGTGGTGGTTGGAACACAAAAAGACGTACGACGACTGCGTGCGGGGTCCGCTGGCAGCTCTTCTTGCGGAGTTGGAGCCGGAGTTCGGGCCAGCCAAAATTTTCCGTCCCAATAGGGACGTCAGGTTCTCGCAGGACAAGTCTCCGTACAAGACGGCCCAGGGAGCTTTCGCTGCGATCCAGGAGGGCGTGGGCTATTACCTCCAAGTCAGCGCTGACGGTCTGTTGGTGGGCGGCGGATACCATTCCCACACACCAGCCCAACTGGCGCGCTTCAGGGCTGCAGTTGACGCTCCGGACAGCGGCTTGGAGTTGGAGCGCATCATGGACTCCGTGACCTCCGCCGGGTTTACCGTCGAGGGCGAAAAACTCAAAACCGTTCCCCGCGGTTTCGACAAAGACCACCCCCGGGGTGAGCTGCTCAAACATAAGACGCTATCTGCCCGAGAGCATCTGGGAGAGCCTGCCTGGGTCTCGACGGACGCTGCGGTGGAACACGTCGCCGCTCGTTGGGAAGCGCTCAAGCCCCTGGTGCAATGGGTCAGCGTTCATGCCGCACCGTGACGGACAGCCAGCAAGACTGTGGGTCAGAAAGACTGTGGGTCTAAAGATCGTGGCGGTTCTAAGACCGTGATTCTGATCCCAATGTGTCAGCGATGTGCGATTGCTCGGTGATGGAGGATCCATCGGTGCGGGCCAGGACTAGGATCGTAAGTGGGACCTGTAGGCGCATGCTCTGCGTGACTCTGCGGACGGTTGACCGAAATCAACTCGGGCGCAGCAATCGCGCGGGCTGTCGTGGATGTTTGTCTTTTCTATTTTTGGGTAGAACAGGCACACACGAGGGCCGCTTCGGGTGGCTGCAGCACGTCAGGTCATCAGGTTCCGCGGCAGCCAGGGCAGTCCTTGGCACTATAGAGGCGAGAAAGCAATGAACGATTTCCTTCCACTGGCAAGTGAACTTACTGCCTTGGCAGGACCAGCAGCAGGTGGTTCCCTCACGGAGGAGAACGCCGCTAAAGCCGTGCAATCCCTCGCGTACGTCCTCAAGGACTCGGTACCCCAGCGCAACAGGTGCTGGCGCGTCAATCATCAACGCCCGCGGACGCCGTGAAAGCGCAGGCGCAACGGACCCGGTAGTACTACAGGCCGACAAGCTTCAGTACATGCTCGGGATAGGCCCATGCCTGAGCGCCTGGGCAGAGCAACGCCCTATCCTCATCCAGGACATCACGAGGGAGACCCGCTGGCCGGAGTGGACGGCCCGGATCACCGGTCTTCCGCTGCGGTCCGTGCTCAGCGCCCCGCTGACAACCGAAGGAAGGCGCATTGGTGCGATCAAGGTCTACTCGTCGGCTCCCAACGCCTTCGATGATCACTCGGTATTCCTCATCGAACGGCTCGCCACCCCCGCGGCTGTGATGCTCGGCAACGCCCGGGACAGGGAAGCCACGGAGCGGATGAGCTCACAACTGGTAGAAGCCTTGTCCAACCGCGACTTGATCTCGCGGGCTCAGGGTGTGCTCATGGAACGGATGAAGCTCACGGCCAGGGAAACCCTGACCGTCATGCTCTCCGCCTCCAAAGGCGGAGACAAGCCCTTGCACGAGATAGCCCGGGAGATCGTCAACGGAATGACCAACCAGTAGGAGAACCTGTGGAGTCGTTCGATGAACCAAACGGACAAGCACCAGCAACGCGCCGGGCTATGGAAGAAGCCGGTCTCCGGCTCAACGCTGTCTGGATGCGGTACTTCAGCTTCACTGGAGAAGCCGGCGAGTACGAAATCGACGCCTACCTCAACGGATCATTAGAGCTGCCCGCCCACGAACGTGACCTCATCTCCCACGCGGTCAATGAACTCATCAAAGAGCTCCCACCGCGGCGGATGGCGCCCTACAGCGGTAAACCTCCCGAGACGCACCAAGAGCAAAATTCATCAAGCGAAAACCCCTCATGAAACCCGGGCTCCGGAAGGCGGCCCGTCCCGCGTGCTTCCGAGCAGCGCAAACCTTTACAGGCGTCCCTGCCTTGCAGGGGTCCCTTCCTTACAGGGAGCCCTTCGATCCTTGAGCGTCTGCTCCTATGATGGAAATGTGGGTGATCGCGAAGAGGACCAGCAACGTCTTCGCCAGCTCATAGCCGGCAGCGAGGACGTCAGAAGCTTCCTTGACGGAATGACACGCTATGCGGCCACACTGATGAGCCGAGCCACAGGCGCGCCAGTACAGTGCGCCCTGATTCTGTGGCGGCCCGGGGGTCCTGTAAGTATTGTCGGAAGCAGCAACGACGCACTCTGGCAGGGAGGGCTGGCATACGTGTGGGGTAACGGGCCCGCCCTGGAAGCCACGGAAACGTCCCGCCTCATCGTTATTGCCGACACGAGCCTGGACCAGCGTTGGCCGGACTACGCCAAAAGCCTTGCCTCCGCCCACATTCGGAACGTCTTAATCGTTCCCTTGGGTGTTGGGAAAGACGCGTCCGCAGCTCTGCACTTCTTCGCCGACAGGACAGGGGTCTTCACAGGGCAGGCTATCAGGGACGCAACCGGGTTTGCCGAGAGCGCGGGCCCAGCACTACGCCTCACCCTTCGCATGCCGACCTCTGGCGGGAATGACGAGGACCTGTACGCCGCCTTGGCCCGGCGGGCACCTATCGAACTCGCCAGCCGGATGATCATGTCCCGAAACAATTGCACTCGCGCCGAGGCCCGGTCGGTACTCCTCGGGAGATCCCGGAGTAACCACCAAAAACTTCAGAGTGTTGCCGAAGACATCATTGCGGGGTTCCCGGGAGGACCGCGCTTCTACCAACCTTGAAGATCGGGACCCGCCACGGCCACGTGGCAGCACCGACACAAGAGCGCCCGGAACCATTCTCTCCGGGCGCTCCATGGGGCACATACCAGTCAGCTGTCTGACAAGACAGCCCTGCCGATGTCAGACCTTGGTATAGCTGCCTTCCGACGTTCCGCGGTGTGTTTCGTCCTCGCCCGCAGGGGTGTTGACGGCGGCCTTCGCAGAGGCGAACTTCTCATTGAGCCGCGAATGGCGTTGTCCGTAGGAGAAGTAGATGACGATGCCAATGACCAACCAGATAGCGAAGAAGATCCACGTCTCTACGGCGAGGTTGGTCATCAGGTACACGCACAGGACCGCAGAAACCCAAGGGAGCACCTTACCCAAGGGAACCCTGAACGCGGGCTTGAGGTCGGGACGCTTTTTGCGGAGGACAAGGATGCCAAGGCTGACCATCACGAACGCAGACAGTGTCCCGATGTTGATCATTTCTTCCAACAGATCCACGTTCGTCAGCCCGGCCACCAAGGCAACGGCACCGCCGCAAATGATCTGCAAGCGTGCGGGGGTGGATCGTTTGGCGCTGGTCTTCGAAAGGGCGCGGGGCAACAATCCGTCCCGGCTCATTGCCAGGACAACACGTGAGAGGCCCATGAGAAGCACCATGATCACCGTGGTCAGGCCGATCAACGAACCAAAAGCGATGACCTTGGCCGCATCGGTGTTACCTACGGCCTCGAATGCCGTAGTCAGGGTGGGGTTCTTTTCCTGGGCCAGCTGGGCGTAGGAAACCATGCCGGTGAGGGCAAGTGAGACCAGAATGTAGAGCAGGGTGACCACAGCCAAGCCGCTGAAGATCCCTCGCGGCAAGGTCTTCTGCGGATTCTTGACTTCCTCGGCGGAAGTGGCCACGACGTCGAAGCCGATGAACGCGAAGAACACCAGCGCAGCACCAGCAAAGATGCCTAAGGTTCCGTATTGGGCCGGGACCGCACCAGTGAGGAAACCAAAGAAGGACTGCTTCATCACGTCGCCTGCACCAGCTCCGGCGGTCGGCTGGGAGGCGGGAACGAAGGGCGTGAAGTTGGAGAACTTGACGTAGCTGAAACCCACGATGATCACAAAGAGCACCACGGCGATCTTGATGATCGTGAAGACATTGCCCACGCGTGCGGACAACTTAGTCCCCAGGACCAGCAAGACGGTAAAGATTGCGACGATGAGGAACGCACCCCAGTAGAGGTCGACGCCGCCGATGTTCAGCGCTGGCGGAACGTCAACACCCATCAAGGCAAAAACCTTGCTGAGGTAGATCCCCCAATATTTGGCGATCACTGCCGCGGCGGTAAACAGTTCCAGGATGAGGTTCCAGCCAATGATCCACGCGAGCACCTCACCCATGGTCGCGTAGGTGAACACGTACGCCGAGCCGGCCACCGGGATCGCCGTGGCGAATTCCGCGTAACACATGATGGCCAGGGCACACGTAACAGCAGCGATGGCAAAGGAGATCGTGACGGCCGGACCGGCAAAGTTCGCTGCGGCTTTGGCCCCAACGGAGAAGATCCCGGCGCCAACCGCAACGGCCACGCCCATAATCATCAAGTCCCAGGTACTGAGGCTGCGCTTGAGCTTACGCCCGGGCTCATCGGCGTCGGCGATCGATTGCTCGATCGACTTGGTCCTGAAAATGTTCATGAAGGTGCCACATTCTGGAGGAGGCTGGTAATGGACTCATCAAGAATAGTGTCCGGCCAATGGACGGCCCCAGTTATTCCAGATACTGAGACGCCCGGATAGCCGATACCCAATAGGCGATTCACGGTTGCACGTCACGGCCCCTCGTCACATCCCCGGGACATTCCAATCCATCAGGGTAGACCTGATGAGGAACCGTTTGCCCTCGGGGGCTTCCACCGAAAACCCGCTTCCCCTGCCAGGGACCACGTCCACGGTGAGGTGGGTGTGCGACCAATAGGCGAATTGTTCCTTGGACATCCAGAATTCCAGCGGCTGCGGTTCCTGAACCGATCCGACGTCGAACCTTCCGAGGAGGACATCGGAGTCCCCGGTCAGGAATTCCCCGGCGGGAAAGCACATCGGGGACGAGCCGTCGCAACAGCCCCCGGACTGATGGAACATCAGCGGACCATGCTGGAGCCACAGTTTACGCAGGAGCTCCACGGCCGCCGCGGTGAGCGCCACCCGGGAGAAATCCTCCCCGGGTAACGTCACCGCAGCGTCCAAGCTGGGGTTGTTCATCGTGAACCTTCCCTGGTGACCGACTCCTAGAAGAAGCCGAGCTTGTTCTCGTTGTAGCTGACCAGGAGGTTCTTGGTCTGCTGGTAGTGGTCCAGCATCATGGCGTGGTTTTCACGGCCGATGCCCGAGGATTTGTATCCGCCGAAGGCAGCACCGGCCGGGTAGGCGTGGTAGTTGTTGATCCACACGCGGCCGGCCTGGATTTCCCGTCCGGCCCGGTAAGCGACGTTTCCGTCACGCGACCAAACACCTGCGCCAAGCCCGTATAGGGTGTCGTTGGCGATACCGATGGCGTCGTTGTAGTCGCTGAATTTAGTAACGGACACCACGGGACCAAAAATCTCTTCCTGGAAGATGCGCATCCGGTTGTGGCCTTCGAAGATGGTGGGCTGGACGTAGTAGCCACCGGCAAGTTCACCGGAGAGTTCGGCCCGCCCGCCGCCTGTGAGGACCTTGGCGCCTTCCTGCTTTCCGATGTCGATGTAGGAGAGGATCTTCTCGAGTTGATCGTTGGACGCCTGGGCACCCACCTGCGTATCAGTGTCCAGCGGGTTGCCTTGGATGATCTTCTGCGTGCGGGCGATGACGTCGGCCATGAAGGAATCGTAGATTCCCTCCTGGACGAGCGCGCGGGAGGGGCAGGTGCACACCTCACCCTGGTTGAAGGCGAAGAGCGTGAAACCTTCCTGGGCTTTGTCGTAGAAGGCATCGTCCCGGGCCGCGACGTCGTCGAAGAAGATGTTGGGGCTCTTACCGCCCAGTTCCAAGGTGACGGGAATGAGGTTGTTGGATGCATATTGGCTGATGAGACGGCCTGTGGTGGTCTCGCCCGTGAAAGCGATCTTGCGGATGCGCGGGCTGGAAGCCAACGGCTTTCCGGCTTCAACCCCGAAGCCATTGACGACGTTCACCACGCCCGCAGGCAGAAGGTCGCTGATCAGTTCCATCAGGACCAGGATGGACGATGGCGTCTGCTCGGCTGGCTTGAGCACCACGGCGTTGCCGGCTGCCAACGCGGGAGCCAGCTTCCACACAGCCATGAGGATGGGAAAGTTCCACGGAATGATCTGGCCCACCACGCCCAACGGTTCCTTGAAGTGGTACGCAGTGGTGTCCTCGTCGAGCTGGGAAAGGTGGCCTTCCTGGGCACGAACGGCTGCGGCGAAGTAGCGGAAGTGGTCGGCGGCCAAGGGGATGTCGGCATTGAGCGTTTCGCGGATGGGCTTGCCGTTGTCCCACGTTTCCGCAACGGCGAGCATCTCCACATTCTCGTCGATACGGTCGGCAATCTTGTTGAGAATGGCCGCGCGTTCGGTGGCCGAGGTCTTCCCCCAAGAAGGCGCAACTTTGTGGGCGGCGTCCAGGGCCAGTTCGATGTCCTCGGACGTTCCGCGGGCAACCTCGCAGAAAGCCTTGCCTGTCACCGGACTGATGTTCTCAAAGTAGGCGCCCTTGACCGGGGCAACCCACTCGCCGCCAATCCAGTTCTCGTACCGGTCCTTGAAGGTAACCTTCGAACCCTCGGCACCTGGCTGGGCGTAAACGGTCATTGCTAGCTCCTTTGCTGCGAATCACGGTGGCTGTCGCCGTTGATCCGAGCCTAGGAGCCGCTACGTTGCAGCTACGTTGCAACCTTGTGAGCCAGCTCACCGTCGATGCGTTCGAGGTCAATGACGACGGCGGCGCGGCGTGGCGAGCGCGGCGGCAGCAGCCTGAGGAGGGCCAGGCGGAGGTCGACGTCGTACTTCGCCTCAGGCAGTTCAGCGTACTTGAGGAGCGAATCGACGCTGCCGTCACTGAGCAGCGCTTCACGCAGCACGTGGGAGAGGCGCTCGCGCAAGTGCACGACGCCGGGCGCCTCCGAACGCGGCAGGACAGCACCTTTGTAGATCTCCAAGGCGATGCGGTGCGCGCCGCGCTGGAGGCAGTTCAGCACTTGCCCGGAGTCAGGAAGCAACTCGACGGGCAGCCGGTAAGGCCGTGACTCGGGAACGGCATCCGGGCTGAGCTCTTGGAGGACCTTGCGCAGACGTACCATCTCGGCGCGAAGTGTTGCCGGGGATCCGCCACCCGGATAGAGCTCGGCGCACAAGTCCTCTGCGCTGAGACCGTCAGGGTGGCTGGAAAGGATGGCCAGGAGCTCGCTGTGCCGTGCCGACAGGGAAACAGTCCGGCCCGCAATGCTGAGCAGGGCTTGGTCCCGTCCGAGCAACTGGAGGCTGTTCCGATACAAGGCCTGGTTCGGAGTCGGCAGCGCGCTGCGGCGACGCGGCCTGTCCCGAACAGCCGCGGCACGCTGCAGGCGTTCGATTCGAAGCTGCGCTTGGGCTGCAGCAACAGTTGCCTCCACTAAGGAGACCGTGTGTGGTGCCACGGCGATGTCGGTACCGGTGATGTCCACAACACCTAGCACCGCTCCGGAATCGGGGTCATGGAAGGGCACGGCGGTGCAGCTCCAGGCATGGGCAGACCTCTTGAAGTGTTCCGCGCCGGCGATCTGGATGCTGCGGTCCAGGGCAAGGGCCGTACCGGGCGCGCTGGTCCCAACGGATGCCTCTGACCAGTCGGAGCCGGCGACGAACATCATCCCTTCTGCGCGCCGCTGCATCACCGGGTCACCGTCCACCCATAGGAGCCGGCCAACGTCGTCGCCCACCGCCACCAAAAGGCCGCTGTCATGGCTGGGCTGGACCAGGAGTTTCCTGATGACCGGCATGATGGCAGCCAACGGATGGTCCTGGCGGTACTGCTCCAGCTCATCTCTGTCCATGGCGAGGGGTGCTTCGGCGAGGTCTGGATTGGCCTTCAGGCTGGCCGAACGCTGCCAGGATTCGCGGACCAATCGGCGCAGGCCGGAGATCTCGGTCGCGGAGTCGGACCGCAGAATGTCCAAGTGTTCGTGCCCGGCCAAGGCACGCTTTTGCAACAGCTTCCCGGCATCGCTACCGGCAACTGCAGGATGGACTGAATTCTTCATGGAACTCCCGTAGTGCGCCGCGCAGGTGGTGCGCGGCACAGTACCGAGGAGTCTAGTTCGTTACAGGGAGATTGTCAGCCACGCGAAATTCTGATCATGTCCTCACGTGGAACAACCTTGATGCGCTCACGAACCACGCCGTCCGGGTTTTCATCCGAAGCCGACCAGGAAGCACCCAAGGCGGTTTCGTGGGCATCGAGCCGGTTCCAGCCCTCCCAGGTGGTGTACTCGATCCCGCGATCATCCAAAAGATCGATGATCGCCTGGGGGTCGGGGTTCTGGGCGGGTGGCAGGTTCAGCCGGTCTTCCAACAGAAACCCAACAGTCTCCAAGGCATCACCCTTGGTATGCCCGATCAGGCCCACGGGCCCGCGTTTGATCCAGCCAGTGGCATAGATGCCGGGCATGTGGTTTCCGTCGGCATCCAGGACGCGTCCGCCGTCGTTCGGTATGACGCCACGGCGGGTATCGTACTCAAGCTCTTCCAGCGGCGAACCATGGTAGCCAATGGCACGGTACACGGACTGGACCGGATATTCGATGAACTCCCCCGTGCCCTTGACGTTTCCGGTGCCATCCAACTGCATGCGCTCGAACTTGATGCCCGCCACCTTTCCCGGTGTCTCCGGCGAGTCCACGATTTCAGCGGGGCTGTGCAGGAAGTGCAGGTGCAGGCGGCGGGAGGACGGCTGCTCTGACTCCGTGTGCTCCTCCACAAGCCAGTTGGTCATGGTGTTGACCATGGTCTTGATCTGGTTGTTGGTGCGTATCGCTTCGTCGGAGGCGTCGTCGAACTCGAAGTCCTCCGGGTACAACACGATGTCCACGTCCTTGCAGTGCGAAAGCTCGCGCAGCTCCAAAGGCGTGAACTTAACCTGCGCGGGACCTCGACGGCCAAAGACGTGGACGTCGGTGACCGGGGACTTCTTGAGCCCGGCGTAGACGTTGTCCGGAATCTCCGTGACAAGCAACTCTTCAGGATGCTTGACCAGCATGCGGGCTACGTCCAAGGCCACGTTGCCGTTGCCGATGACCGCAACTTCCTTGGCATCCAGTGGCCAATCCCGGGGAACGTCCGGATGGCCGTCGTACCACGACACAAAATCCGCTCCACCAAAAGATCCATCAAGCTCGACGCCGGGAATCTTCAGGTCTGCGTCCTTGATGGCACCGGTGGAGAAGATCACTGCGTCATAGAAAGAACGGAAGTCATGGAGGGTGAGGTCCCGGCCATATGTGACATTGCCCAGGAACCTGATATCGCCGCGGTCCAGCACTTTGTGCAGTGCGTTGACGATGCCCTTGATGCGCGGATGGTCAGGCGCAACACCATACCGGATCAAGCCATACGGTGCGGGATAAGCCTCGAAGAGGTCGATGCTGACCTCCACGCGGCCTTCTTTGACCTCCGCGGACTTGGTCAAGATGTCCGCCGCATAGACACCGGCGGGGCCCGCACCGATGATCGCGACGCGAAGCGGCCGTTGGGGAGTGTTATCGGTTGAGTTGGACACCGTTAGCCCTTCCGAAGCAGTGAGCCACGCCGCCGTAGGGGCGTGCAGACTCCAATTCTAGGGGTCTGCTCCGCACCGGGCCGCTTATATGGCAAGAGTCACCAAATTTCATCAACAGCCCTGTTACATTGCGGAATATTGCGCGGTCCGGCTCTGTTGCCGACAGTGTGTCTACACCGGATCAGATAGCTTCCAGCCCACCTTCCACCACGCAACCCACGACGCCGGGTGCCCGCCCGGGTACGGGGGGCAAAGCCAGCGGTGCCGGTACAACCGGTAAGCCCGTGCGTAGCGAGTCGAGGGCGGGGATCCTGTTCGGCATCGGCGCGTACGGCCTGTGGGGACTCCTTCCCCTCTATTTCTTCATCCTTCAGCCCGCCGGGGCCCTTGAGATCGTGGCCAACCGCATTGTTTGGTCGCTGATTTTCTGCGCACTTCTGATCACCGTCACGCGGGCCTGGAAGGCTTTGGGTAACGCGCTCCGGGACCGCTCCGTGTTTGGCCCCCTTGCAGTGGCCGCCGTGCTGATTGCCATCAACTGGCTGACATATACCTTCGGAGTCACTACCGGGCACGCCGTTGAAACGTCCTTGGGCTATTTCATCAACCCGCTGGTGTCCGTGCTGCTCGGCGTCTTCGTCCTGAAGGAGAAGCTGCGGCCCTTGCAGTGGGCCGCCGTCGGGATCGGATTCCTGGCCGTGGGCGTCCTGACCTTTTCTTATGGGCAGTTGCCGTGGATTGCCTTGGTGCTTGCTTTCAGCTTCGGCTTGTATGGCTTCGTCAAAAAGCGCGTCGGTCCAAAGGTGGACGCACTGACCAGCTTGTCGGTGGAGACCGTGGTTCTCGCGCCCTTCGCGGCGGTCACCATGGTGGTTCTGGGAAGCTCCGGTGCCTCGACGCTCACAACGATGGGCCCGGGACACTTCTGGCTGCTCCTGGCATCGGGCGTCATCACCGCAGTGCCTCTGTTGTTCTTCGGCGCCTCTGCCAGGCGGCTCCCGATGACCACCATCGGGTTGCTCCAGTATTTTGCACCGATCCTTCAGTTCATTGTGGCGCTGACGGTGTTCAACGAAACCATGACGCCGGCACGCTGGACCGGCTTTGGCGTGGTGTGGCTGGCCTTGGTCCTGCTGACCATCGACATGCTTCGGATGACCCGGAAAAACTCGGTACTCAAGAAACAGGCCCGCGCCTAGGCTGCGCCCGGTTTGAATCGGGCCCCGTGTGAATCGGGCCCGGTTTAGACCGGGTTAAAAAGAGGAGGGCCGGGGAATCCCCGGCCCTCCTCTTGGGTGGTGCAGCTTACGCGTTGGCCTTGATGGCCGCAGCGAGAACTTCGAGGCCGTCGATGAGCAGCTCGTCGCTGATCACCAGCGGCGGGAGCAAGCGGATCACGTTGCCGTAGGTGCCACAGGTCAGGATGATGACGCCTTCCTTGAGACACGCGGCGGCTACTGCCTTGGTGAGCTCGGCGTTCGGTTCCTTGGAGCCGGGCTGGACGAGTTCGATGGCCAGCATGGCGCCACGGCCGCGGACATCGCCAACCGCCGAAACTTCAGAGGCCAGTTCGCGGAGCTTGCCCAGGGCCAGCTCTTCGATGTGGCGTGCACGGCCGTTGAGGTCATGCTGTTCCATGGTGCCAATTGCGGCGATGGCTGCAGCACAAGCAACCGGGTTGCCACCGTAGGTGCCGCCCAGGCCGCCCGGGTGAACGGCGTCGAGCAGGTCTGCGCGGCCGGTGATCGCGGACAGCGGGAGGCCGCCGGCGATGCCCTTGGCCATGGTGATGATGTCCGGGACAACACCTTCGTGGTCAACGGCAAACCATTCGCCGGTGCGGCAGAAGCCGGACTGGACTTCGTCAGCAATGAAGACGATGCCCTTTTCCTTGGCCCAAGCGGCCAGTGCCGGGAGGAAGCCTTCGGCCGGGACGATGAATCCGCCCTCGCCCTGGATCGGTTCGATGATGATCGCGGCTACCTGGTCGCCACCGATCTGCTTCTCGATCATGGTGATGGCGCGCTTGGCGGCCTCGGCACCGGTGATTTCCGGGTTCTCTTCACGGAACGGGTAGCTCATGGGCATGCGGTAGACCTCGGGCGCGAACGGGCCGAAGTTGGTCTTGTACGGCATGGCCTTGGCGGTCAGCGCCATGGTCAGGTTGGTGCGGCCGTGGTAGGCGTGGTCGAAAGCTACGACGGCGTCGCGGCCGGTGGCCAAGCGTGCCACCTTGACGGCGTTCTCAACAGCTTCGGCACCGGAGTTGAACAGCACAGTGCGCTTGGCGTGGTCGCCCGGGGTGAGGCGGTTGAGCTGCTCGGCGACGGCGACGTAGCCCTCGTACGGAGTCACCATGAAGCAAGTGTGCGTGAAGTGCGCGGCGGCTTCCTGGACAGCGGCGACGACGGCGGGATCGGACGCGCCGACGCTGGTCACGGCGATGCCGGAACCGAGGTCGATGAAGGAGTTGCCGTCGACGTCGCGGATGATGCCGCCGTCGGCGTCTTCAACGTAGACGGGGACGCCGGAGGCGACGCCGGCCGCAACGACGGCGGAGCGGCGCTCGGCCAGTGCCTGCGACTTGGGCCCGGGGAAAGCGCCGTTGATGTTGCGCTTCTGCTCGATGCGGTACGAGAGTTCGTTCGCGGTAGTAGTCATGAGGTTGCCTTTCTGGGAATTTCGTACGGTTACGCGGCTGCGTTATGCAATCGCGTTATGCATCGAGCGCAGACATCACGTGCTTGATGCGCGTGTAGTCCTCAACGCCGTACATGGAGAGGTCCTTGCCGTAGCCGGACTGTTTGAAGCCGCCGTGCGGCATCTCAGCCGTCAGCAGGATGTGGGTGTTGATCCAGACCGCACCGAAGTCCAGATCGCGGCTCATGCGCATGGCGGTGCCGTGGTCGGCGGTCCACACACTGGATGCAAGGGCGTACTCGACGTCGTTTGCCATCTCCAGTGCTTCGGCCTCGGTGCTGAACTTCTGGACGGTGATGACCGGGCCAAAGGTTTCCATCTGGACGATGTCATCGGTCTGCTTGGCGCCTGAGACGATGGTGGGCTCGAAGAAGAAGCCCTTCTCGCCTGCGCGGTGTCCGCCGGTCTCGATCTTGCAGTTTTCCGGAAGGTTTTCCACCACGGACGTCACCGCGTTGAAGTGGTTGATGTTGTTGAGCGGGCCGAAGTAGTTGTCTTCGTCATTCTGCGAGCCGGTCTGCAGGGTCTTGGTGTGCTCCACCATGGCCGCCACCATGTCATCGTGGATTTCGTCCTGGATCAGCACACGGGTGATGGCGGTGCAGTCCTGGCCGGCGTTGAAGAAGGCAAACTCGGCGATGGCTGCCGCGCTCTTCTTGATGTCTGCATCCTTGAACACGATGGCCGGCGCCTTGCCGCCCAATTCAAGGTGGGCACGCTTGAGGCCCTTGGCAGCACCAGTGGCGACGGCGATGCCTGCGCGCACGGACCCGGTGATGGATACCAGGCCGGGGACTTTGTGGTCCACCATCATGGCGCCGGTTTCACCCGTACCGAGGACAACGTTCAGGACACCGGCGGGGAAGATCTCACCGGCGAGGCGGGCCAGCACCAACGTGGATTCGGGAGTGGTGTCGGACGGCTTCAGGACCACGGTGTTTCCCGCGGCCAAAGCAGGGCCGATCTTCCAGATGGCCATGAGGAACGGGTAGTTCCAGGGTGCAACCTGTGCCACCACGCCGATCGGTTCGCGGCGCACGTAGGAGGTGTGGCCCTCGAAGTATTCGCCGGCCGACTTACCTTCCATGATGCGCGCGGCACCGGCGAAGAAGCGGAGCTGGTCAGCGCCCGCAGCAACTTCCTCGGATGCGATGAGGGAGCGGACCTGGCCGGTGTTGCGGTGCTGGGCTTCGACCAGTTCCTCGCTGTTGGCCTCGACGGCGTCGGCGAGCTTAAGGAGCATCAGCTGGCGCTGCCCTGGGGTCACTTTCTTCCACGTCTTGAAGGCTTCCTTGGCCGCGGACATGGCAGCGTCGACGTCGGCCTGCACCGAAATGGGCGACTTGGCAACGGTTTCCCCGGTGGCCGGGTTCACGATGTCCATGAGATTCGTGCCCGTCGGCGTGACAAATTCGCCGTTGATGAAGTTTTGCAAGGTTTGAACCACGGTGTGCAACCCTCTTTCGGAGCCTGGAGACTGGATTTAGCTGATCAGAGCCTATGCCAGGCGAGGGGTCCAAGGAATAGTCAGCTGCACACTCCCCCGCGTTCGCCTTAGTGCGCTTGACCAACGCCGGGTTATCCTTTCACCATGGCAATGTCCCTCGCTTCGCTCGTCGCTGTCCCGTCCCTGAAACTCCGCCGAGCAGGGAGCGCGGAGACCACCTGGGACCAGGACATCAGCTGGGTAGCAGTGACTGAGTTGGAAGATCCGCAGCGCTTCCTGAGCGGTGGGGAATTGGTCCTCACCACTGGGTTGCGCCTCAAGAGCGCTGCCGATCAGCGTCGGTTCGTCCGGCAGGCCCAACGCGCGGGGGCCGTCGGCATCGGCTTCGGCATTGGCTTGACGCACGAGTCCGTCCCGGACGCCCTCATCGCGGAGGCAAACCGTTGGGGCCTGCCCTTGGTGGAGGTGCCGTATGAGACCCCGTTCATTGCCATCGGCAAGCTGGTGGCCGAATCCCACTCAGCCGATCACTACTCCAACCTGGAGCGGCTCCTCGCCGGGCACCAGATCCTGGCCCGCTCGCTTCTGACCGGCGGTGGCCTCAACGAACTCCTCAAGCAGCTCGGAAGCATGCTGCGGACCGATGTTGTGCTCACCCAGTTCAGCGCACAGCTCTACAACAGCGTGGCCGGCAAGCCGGCTCCGACGGCGGACGGCTGGGCCTCCTACCCCATCCCCACAGGCCGGAGGGACGCCTGCACGCTCTGGTTGCGCCAGCCCTTCGTGGACTCCGGAATAGTCAGTTATGCGCAAAACCTCATCAGCGTGGAGCTGAACAACATGGTCAAGCAACGCCAGGCCCAGCGCGCCATGGCCGGCCAGGTTTTGGACGACGTCATTCATGGCACCCTGGAGACGATCGAAGCTGCCCGGCGCTTGGCGGGGGTGGGAATCAACAGCACCCGAAAGAACGTGGTACTGGTCGCTGAGTCCTCCGCGCACACCAAACAACTGATCAGCATTTCCCTCCCCCAAGCGCTGGACGCGGGCGTCAGCGCCGTCGTCGGGAAAGACTTGGTGACGGTTATCCCGGACGATGGAAGCTCGGCGACTGCCTTGGCCAAGGGGCTCAGCGATCACCTTCAAGAGGCCGGAATACATGCGGTCATCGGCATCGGCGGGGCGTACACCAAGCCAAATGGCTTGCGCTGGAGCTACTTTGAAGCGCGCGACGCCGTGGCGCACGGCTTGCCGGTCAACGAACCGGAGCGGCTGAGCCTGACCTCGTTGTTGCTGGCCAGTGAGGACGTTCCGCTGGCCGACATGGCCAGCGAGTCGCTCACTCCGCTGCGGAAATTCGACGCCGCGCACGGAGCGGAACTGGTAACCACACTGGAAAGCTATCTCAACAACAACGGTTCGGTCGCCGCCGTCGCCGATGCCTTGACGCTGCACCGCAACACAGTCAGATACCGCTTGGCGCAGATCACCGAGCTGACCGGTTACGACCCCTCCCAGACCCAGGATCGGGTGCAGCTCTGGCTTGCCCTGGCGGTGCAGAGATTGGGTTCGCGGCAGCCGCGGTAGCCCCGTAGGGCTGCGGGGACGGCGAGAGATCCACCACAGAACCACGAACATTAGACGTCAAACGTCTAACCTTTAGCTATGGCTGTGTCGACTCCCCGTACCCCCAACACCGAAAGCCCCTCCCTGACTCCCGTTTCGGGCGGCAAGCAGGGCGTGGCACCCAAGCCGCGCTTCGTCGTCGTCGTGGGCATCATTGCCGTGGTGTTGATCGGCCTGAACCTACGTGCCGGCATCACAAGCGCGGCGGCACTGTTCCACGACTTGCAGCAGAACCTGGGCTACGGGGCGTTGGTGGCATCGATCTTGCCCTCCATTCCGTTGCTCTGCTTTGCGGTGGCCGGGATGGGAACAGCATGGTTGACCCGCCGGGTTGGAGTCGAAAAGGCGATCTTTATTGCCCTGGTGTTGCTCGCCGGCGGCCTGTTGGTGCGCGGCGTCCCGGCAACTGCCGCTTTGTTGGGCGGCACCGTGCTCGGAATGTCCGGTCTGGCTGTGTGCAACGTCGCCATGCCGTCCTTCATCCGGGAGCACTACGCGGAGCGAACCTCCATGATGACAGGGCTCTACACGTTCGCCATGTCCGGCGGCGCAACGTTCGCCGCGGCGGTCAGCGTTCCCTTGGCGCAGCAACTCGGTACGCCGTCCCTGGGCTTGGCTGCATGGGGTGTCCTCGGCGTCGCAGCGCTCCTTGGTTTCTTCCCCGTTGTCCTTCACTCGCACCGCCACGCGAGCAAGGCCGACGCCGCACGCGTTTCCATGTGGCCGCTGCTGCGCACACGCCTCGGCCTGCTGATCACTGCCATCTTCACGCTGCAAGCGTTCCTTGCCTACGCCGTCATGAGCTGGTTCGCCTACATCCTGACCTCCGAAGGCCTCAGCGCCTCCGACAGCGGGCTGCAGTTCGGCATTATGCAGTTGGTCTCCGTGGCCGCCGGCATGATCCTCCTCGCGCTCGGTTCCCGGCGCGGCATGCTTCGGCCCACGCTCTACCTCGCGAGCAGCGCCACGCTTGTGGCCATCGGTGCCACGATCTGGCTGCCTACGTCCTTGGCCGTCATTCCGGCCGTACTCTTTGGCTTCGGTCTGGGCATCTTCCCCCTGGTCCTGGTGATCATCAGCCGCAGCGGCCGGTCGACGGCGGAAACCACCGCACTCTCCACCGTCGCCCAATCCGTGGGGTACTTGATCGCCGCAATTGGCCCCTTCGGCATGGGCTTGCTCCACAGTGTCACTGGCAGTTGGGTCTTGCCCTTGGCGTTGCTTTCCATCGTTGCTGTGGCGCTCATGATTACCGGCCACCTGCTTACGAGCAAGCGCACCGCCACCAAAACGGGACCGAGGACAGCATGACCCTGACACCTTCACATCGGCCGGCGCTGGCCGAGGAGATCACCGCCAAACTCCGGGACATGATCACAACAGGTCAGTGGCCGCTCCAGGAGCGGATCCCGGCGGAGCCCGAGCTGATGGCGACCCTGGGTGTGTCGCGCGGAACCCTTCGGGAGGCCATTAAGGCCCTGGCCCACTCGGGGATGCTCGAGGTCCGGCGCGGCGATGGCACGTATGTCCGTTCCAACAGCGAAATGTCCGGCGCAGCGCAACGGATGTACGCAGAGCACACGCAAGAACACGTGGTGGAAGTGCGCCTCGGCCTTGACACCCAAGCCGCGCGGCTTGCCACCAAGCATGCCACCGCAGAAGACCTTGCTGAGATGCGCAGGTTCCTGGCCCTCCGGCGCGATGCGTGGGAAAAGGGAGACTACCCGGCGTGGGCCCGGGCCGATTGGGATTTCCACGAACGGGTTGCCTCAGCCTCCGGGAACCCCCTGCTGCATCAGCTGTACGCATCATTTGGCGGGGTCTTCCACAACGACCTGCTGCGCAGCCAGCGCGAAGACGGTTTCAACGGCCTCCCCCGGGCGGGACATGACGAGCTGATTGAAGCTCTGGAAGCCCGTGACCCCGAGGCCGCCGTCCGCAGCGTCTATAAGAACCTGGACTACAGCGTGGACCAAGGACACAACGTTCTCTAACCGTTCGCAGCGCCGTGGCACGTGCGGGCCGCTTTAACGCCGTCGCCCGACCTTAACGCCATCGCCCGACCACAGATGTGGTCGGGCAACGGTTACAGCGGAATTCAGGCAGGGATTTAGACCTCCGCGGCTACTCCGTCACGGGAGATGGTGACCATGTCCTCGCGCGGCACAACCTTGATGCGTTCCCGCTTAACCTCAACACCGTGGGATCCGCCGGCCTCCGTGGCCGCTGCGCCGAGTGCGAGTTCATGGGCGTCCAGCGCAAGCCAGCCTTCCCAACTGGTGAACTTCACGCCGCGCGCGTCAAGAAGATCCACGACGGCGTCTGCCGCGGGAACTTCCGCAGTCGGCAGGTTCTCCCGGTCCTCCAGAAGGTACGTGACTGTTTCGAGGGCATCGCCCTTGGTGTGCCCGATGAGGCCCACCGGACCACGCTTGATCCACCCAGTGGCGTAGAGCCCGGGGACGTGGTTTCCGTCGGCGTCGAGGATACGGCCGCCGTCGTTGGTAACAACGCCCTTCTTGTGGTCGAACTCCACGTCCGGCAGGGCCGAGCCGAAGTAGCCGATGGCGCGGTAGACGGCCTGGACGGGGTAATCGATGAACTCGCCCGTGCCACGGGCATTGCCGGTTCCGTCCAACTCGGTGCGCTCAAACTTGATGCCTGCCACCTTCCCCGGGGTCTCCGGGGAATCGACAATTTCAACCGGGCTGTGCAGGAAGTGCAGGTGCAGGCGGCGGGAAGCCGTGAGCTCGGAGAGGTCCTCGGGCTGCTCGGCGATCCAGTTAGTGAGCGTGCCAACCATGGTCTTGGTCTGGTTGTTGGTCTGGATCTGGCGGTCCGACTCTTCGTCGAATTCGAAGTCTTCGGCGTACAGAATGATGTCAACGTCCTTGGAGTGCGAGAGCTCGCGCAGTTCCAACGGAGTGAACTTGACCTGGGCCGGCCCGCGGCGGCCAAAGACGTGAACGTCGGTGACCGGGGAGTTCTTCAGGCCGGCGTAGACGTTGTCCGGGATTTCGGTGACCAGGAGGTCGTCTGCGTGCTTGGAAAGGACGCGGGCTACGTCCAGCGCCACGTTGCCGTTACCAAGAACCGCGATTTCCTTGGCATCCAAGGGCCATTCGCGGGAGACATCAGGGTGGCCGTCGTACCAGGAAACAAAGTCCGCGCCGCCGAAGGAACCCTCAAGCTCGATACCCGGGATATTCAGGTCCGCGTCCTTGATGGCGCCGGTGGCGAAGATGACGGCGTCGTAGTGCTTACGGAGGTCCTCGATGGAGATGTCCGTGCCGTAGTCGACGTTGCCGAAGAAGCGGATGTCGCCGCGGTCCAGCACCTTGTGCAGCGCGTTCACGATGCCCTTGATGCGGGGGTGATCCGGTGCCACGCCGTAGCGGATGAGGCCGTAGGGTGCCGGGTAGCGGTCAAAAAGGTCGATGCTGACATTGAGTTCGCCGCTCTTGACGGCCTCGCTCTTGGTCAGGATGTCCGCGGCGTACACACCGGCCGGGCCGGAGCCGATGACGGCGACGCGAAGCGGACGGTCCGCAGAACCTACGGGAGTGCTAATTGACACGGCTGTGTTCCTTCTTCTGTTCAGTTAGTGCGGACGCGGGGACGATTAGGGGTGATGGTGCTGTAATCAGCGGTCTTGAAATGCTGCGGCGCAAAGGGGCTGACACGGACGACGTCGCCGATCACGATGACCGCTGGATTGGCCACACCGATGGCTTCGGCCTGATCCGCGATGCTCCCCAGCGTACCGATAGTGACGCGCTGATTCGGCAAATACCCGTTCTCAACGATACCTACTGGAGTGTCCAAAGGCAGACCCGAGCCAGCCAAGGAAGCCGCAGAATCACGCAATTGAGCCACCCCCATGAGCAACACCACAGTGTGATCGGGCCGGGCGGGGACTTCGGACAGCTCCTCATGGCCGGTCACCACGCTGAAGCCTTTGGCCAACCCGCGGTGCGTCACTGGAATGCCGGCGGCAGCGGGAACCGAGATTGCCGACGTCACGCCGGGCACAACTTCAACCTCGACGCCGTTCTGGCGGCAGAACTCCGCTTCCTCCCCGCCGCGCCCCAAGACATACGGGTCCCCGCCTTTGAGGCGGACCACCCGTTTGCCCTGCAAGGCTTCGTCCACGAGGATGCGGTTGATCTCCAGTTGAGGCACGGGGTGGTGTCCAGGAGTTTTACCCACCTCAATGACGCGGACGTCAGGGGCGAGTTCGTTGAGCAACTCGCGCGGGCCAAGACGATCGGCAACCACGACGTCGGCCTGGCCCAGCAAGCGCCGGCCGCGGACCGTGATGAGCCCGGAGTCGCCCGGACCCCCGCCGACGAGTGCGACCGATCCTGTGGTTCCGGAAGCGTCCGGCGTGCGGTGGCGCCTCAGCGGCAGGTCCCCCGTTTCGAGGGCCGTTGCCACGGCGTTGCGGAGGGCCATGGCGCGGCGCGGATCTCCGCCGGCGTTGATGGCGATTTTGACATCGTCGACGACGGCGACCGCGGGCGTCCACGCCGCTGAGGCTTCATGGTCGGAGGCGTTGACGCACCACAACCGCTGCGCCTCGGCGTCGGCAGCCACTTGGGTGTCCACGGCGGAAGTGCCGGTGGCGGTCTGGACGAACCAGACGCCGTCGAGGTCCTCCGTGCGGTACTCGCGGCGCTCCCAGGTGAGCAGGCCGGCGTCGGATAGCCCGCGAAGGTTATCGGTGGCAACCGGAGCGACCACGGTGACTACTGCACCGGCGTCGAGCAGTCCTTTGGCCCGGCGCTCCGCGACGGGACCGCCGCCAACCACCAGCACCGGCCTGCCCAGAAGCCGCAGCGCCGTGGGGTAAATGTCCTGTATTGCCATGAAAAAACTGTAGGGCGGCTCCGTAACATGCTTCAAAGGCCCGGAAACACCCGGTAACGCTGGGTAATGCTGCGTCACATAGAGTGCGGGCCTGGAACACAGGGCCTAAAACACAGGGCCTAGAACACAGACCAGCCCGTGCGGGTGGTGAACTCGTCCAAAGCAGCGACACCGGCCACAGAGTTGCCGGACCTCCCCAGCCCTGGACTCCACACACTGATGGCGCACTTGTTGGGGACCACAGCCACGATCCCACCGCCCACGCCACTCTTGCCCGGAAGTCCCACCCGGTACGCGAACTCCCCTGCGGCGTCATAGGTTCCGCAGGTAAGCATCACGGCGTTGATCCGTTTGGTCTGCGCGGGCGACAGCAGCCGGGTGCCTTCAGCGCCGACGCCGTTGGCTGCCAGGAACCGGGTTGCGAGCGCCAGGTCTTCGCAGGTCATCGCCAAGGCACATTGGTTGACGTAGGACTCAAGGACGAGGTCCACCGGGTTCTCCAAATTGCCGCAACTGGCCAGGAAGTGTGCCAGTGAGGCATTGCGGTGGCTGTTGGCCAGTTCGGAGCCTGCCACCCGCTGATCCGCTTCAAGCGTGGCGTTTCCTGTCTCCCGCCGCAGGAGGTCCCGAACAGCCATCGCAGCACTCCCGGTGACGCTCAGGAGCCTGTCCGAAACCACGATGGCGCCAGCGTTGATGAAGGGGTTCCGCGGAATGCCGTTTTCGCTCTCCAGTTGGATCAAGGAATTGAACGGATTACCGGACGGTTCCCGGAAGACGCGCTTCCAGATGCCGTCGCCGTCGAACGCCAACACCAAGGCGAGCGCGAAGACCTTGGAGATGCTCTGGATGGAGAACTCCACGTGGGCATCCCCCGCGGAGAAAACTTCGCCGTCCCGGGTGGCTACGGAAATGCCGAACTGGTGGGGATCAACCGCGGCCAGTTGCGGGATGTAGTCGGCCACGTTTCCTTGGCCGACATGGGGCTGCACGGCCCCCACAATGTCGTCGAGGAGGTTTTGAATGTCCATGGTGTCAGCCCTTTGTGCCTGCGTAGGTCCAGAGCCTGATCTGGAGGTGGGCGAGTAGTCGTTGGTCCGCGGACTGCAGATCCAACCCAGCCACTTCGCAGGCGCGGCGGAGCCTGTAGTGGACGGTGTTGCGGTGGAT
This sequence comes from Arthrobacter sp. SIMBA_036, assembly GCF_046535135.1. Taxonomy (NCBI): domain Bacteria; kingdom Bacillati; phylum Actinomycetota; class Actinomycetes; order Micrococcales; family Micrococcaceae; genus Arthrobacter; species Arthrobacter sp. SIMBA_036. The sequence goes on along the minus strand of NZ_JAWRXG010000010.1, from coordinate 180,874 downwards.
GGCCAGTTCCTCGGCACACCGGTTGACGTCGCCAAAAAACTCCAGGTAGGTCAGCAGCGTCAACGCGAACTCCGGGTAGAGGCTGCAGAGCTTGGTGATCCCTTCATGCCGGAGGGTTGTCCGTGACCCGAGCAACTCCAGGAGCTCATTGGTCAGCACCGTGGTTTCAACGTCGCTGTAGGACGCAACCCTGATCGACGGCGTGGCCTCGAGCACCTTGAGGACATTCCGGACGTGGTCCAGCGTGGCGGACAATGCATCCAAGCGGGGAACAATCGGGCCAACGGCTGCCTGGACGTGGAAGTGCAGGTGGGTGGTGGCATCACGGACAATCGTGTTGACCAGCCGGTTGATGGCAGGCAGCGACTTTGCCGGGTCCAGGTCCGGGAGGATGATGGCCGTCTCAAGGCCCAAAGCTCCCACCACTGCGCCGGGACGGTATCCGGCCGCATGGATGGAGGCGAGGTTGGAGAGCTCGCCCCTGCGAAGCTGAAGACCCGCTGGGCTCTGGTCCAGACCTCCTGCGGAGATCAGCACCAGTGCCGCCGGTTTTGATGGGTCGATGCCTGCGGACTGGGCTTGGGAATGGACCTGTGCGGTGCCGCTGAGCAGGCTGGACACGCGGTCCTCGCGCATCGACTGGGACTGCTCGTTGCGGTGCCGTACCAGTTCGACGGCGGCATGGCGGGCGGCCCCGACCATCAGCCTGTCGGTGTTCGGTGCGAGGGGCTCGGCGCCCTCCTGCAACCAGATGTAGCCCATGACACGGCTACCGGCATGGATACCGATGGCTACCCGTTCCCGGAGTCCCGCTTCCGGGTTGGCTTCAACATGGACGGGCGCTTCGGTGGCTTGAAGGTGTTTGTAGACCCCGGATTCCTTGAGCAGCTTCTGGTACCGCTCCGGTCCGCGCCTGGCCAGGATGGAGAGGCGGCGTAACTCGTCCACATCATTGGAGGCAGGCGAATAGGCCAGTACTTGGTTGCCGGGGTCCTCGATCACCACGTGCCCGTTGGTCAGGGTAGCGGTGGTCTGCGCAATCGCGAACAGGTCCCGGTGGACCGACGTGGGGCTGTCCCCCGGAACATCGTTCTCGTGGATTCGGTCCATGACGATGCGCTTGAAGTTGTCCCAGCGCAGGCCCGGAGCTACCGCGATGAGTCCGATCCCGGCTGGTTCCAGCAGCTGGGCCGTGGCTTCCAGTTCGCGTTCGTTGCCTTTGACGGCAATGGCCGCGGGCCGGTAGGTCATGATCCGGCGGATAGCAGGCAGCGCCGCCCGACCGCGGGCGCCTATGAGCATCACCAGGGTTCCGGGCTGAACCCCGTCTTCATCTTCGGCATCCACGATGATCGCATCACGGACGATCCCGTTGTCCGGGTTGGGTGCCAGCAACAGCCTGGCGTTGTCCACTCCCAGGTCTTCCAGTACATCGCTTAGCAGGGTGACGACATCGTCGTCGTCGGGTTCCAGGGCTTTCAACGAAGCTGACGCTTCCTCTCCTTATTAAGTTCGTCGCATTGACTTCACCGCATTTTCACCGGCCCAGGGCATTTTTCGCCATTGAAAAATACCTGCCGGTGCATGCGCATGAACGCGCACAGCCAGCAACATTACCGGCACTTCAGCTCAGCAGTGTTGTCCTCCCAGCACAAGAGCCGGGCCGTGAATTTGGTTCGCCAGCCAGTTTCCCGAGGACCGTCTCGCCCTAGAGTTGGTGACTGTCCCCAAACGCCACGAAGACTGCCCTGGGACGCGCCCAAGCCATGGTGCCCGCGTCCTTCAGTCCGGCCACGCGTTGCGGAGTATTGAGCCACCTGACCGGTGGCGCCGGAGTCAAAGGAGACCCCCAGTGATACCCAGTCCAGCTTCAACAGAGAAAGCCGCGCCGAGCCTTCACGGCGCGTTGGCCACCGCCACTAAACCTTCCGCCGCGCACGATTTTTCCTTGGAGGAAGTCGGCTACCGAAAGACGCTCAAGCCCCGGCAAATCCAGATGATCGCCATCGGAGGCGCTATTGGAACCGGCCTTTTCATGGGCGCAGGCGGCCGGCTCCACGCTTCCGGACCGGCCCTGGTCCTGGCCTATGCGGTCTGCGGGTTTTTCGCTTTCCTGATCCTGAGGGCCTTGGGCGAGCTGGTGCTGTACCGTCCGACGTCGGGCTCTTTCGTTTCGTACGCCCGTGAGTTTTACGGCGAGAAGATGGCGTACACGGCCGGTTGGCTGTACTTCCTGAACTGGGCCATGACCTCCATTGTGGACGTCACCGCCGTCGCCCTGTATGTGAAGTTCTGGGGCCACTTTTGGGCGCCCCTCAACGATGTGCCGCAGTGGCTCGTGGCGCTCGTTGCCTTGGTGGTGGTGCTGTCCCTTAACCTCGTTTCGGTCAAAATCTTCGGCGAGATGGAATTTTGGTTCGCCCTCATCAAGGTGGGCGCATTGGTGGCGTTCCTAGTGGTGGGCGTCTGCTTTATCGTCTTTGGCGGCAGGACCGACGTCGGCATTCCGGGGCTGAACATCATCGCTGAAAACGGCGGAGTGTTCCCCACCGGAGCCGTGGCGCCGCTCCTGGCGATCAGCGGCGTCGTGTTCGCCTACGCCGCGGTTGAGCTCGTGGGCACTGCCGCGGGCGAAACAGCCAACCCCCACAAGGTCATGCCCAAGGCCGTCAACACCGTGGTGCTTCGGATCGGCATCTTCTACGTTGGCTCTGTTCTGTTGCTGTCCCTTTTGCTGCCTTTCACGATGTACAAGGCAGGCGAATCACCGTTCGTGACCTTCTTCTCCCACCTCGGCGACCCGCAGGCCGGGGCCGTCTCGGCGTCGGTGATGAACTTCGTGGTCTTGACCGCCGCGCTCTCCAGCCTCAACGCAGGGCTTTACTCAACGGGCCGGATTCTGCGCTCCATGGCGCTCAATGGCTCGGCTCCCCGCTTCACCGCCAGGATCAGCGCGTCAGGAGTCCCTTACGGCGGAATCCTCCTGACCGCGGCAATCACCTTGGTGGGCGTGGGTCTGAACGCCATAGTTCCCTCACAGGTCTTCGAGATCGTGCTTGAGATCTCGGCTGTGGGCATCATCGGCGGCTGGGCCACCATCATGTTGTGCCACATCAAACTGCAGTCCTGGGTCAAGACCGGCAAAGCCACCAGGCCCGCGTTCCGGCTCTTCGGTGCCCCTTTCACGTCATACTTGACCCTCGGGTTCCTGGCCTTCGTGCTGGTCACCATGGGCTTTTCCGAAACCGGCCGTTGGGTGCTGGCGTCGCTGCTGGTCCTTGCGCCACTGCTGGTGGCGGGTTGGTACGCGTACCGGGGCCGTATCCGCAGTGGCCTGACCGCATAGCCGTTCCGTCAGTTTGAAAGAGAAAAAACTACACATGAGCAACCACTCCCCGTCCCCCACCATTGGCACGCCCAGCCGGGCCTGGCGTTCCCGCGCCGACGCCTGGGAGTTCCTGGGATACGCCATCAAGCAATCGGCGTCGGGCCGTCACAGCGATTCGTCGGACCCGGACCTCGGCTCGCAGATCGGCCGGGCCTTCGCCCTTCTGGAGGCCGTGGAACCGTATTGGGCGCAGCCGGGGGTAGCGGTAGTGGCACAGTTGCGCCACTTCGTCGACGACGGCGATCCCCGCTCCGCGCTCGACCTCCTGTCGGGTTTGTCCAACCTTCCCCTCGCGGCCGCAACCGAGTCCGGCACCGGCGTCGTCGTCGAGCCTTTGGACGATGATGGCGTGGCCGGTGCCGGCGGCCCGGAGCGTCCCCGCTTCGAGGTGCTGGTGGTGGACACCCTGGATCACTTCGAGGCCGAATCGCTCAAAGCGGATATGGCCGCACAAGCCCGGCCTTCGGACGCCTTCACGTACGCCATCAACGTGGTGCCCAGCTACGAGGATGCTTTGGTTGCCGTCCTCCTCAACCCGGATATCCAGGCTGTCATTCTGCGCCCGGGCTTTTCATACCGCAGCACACAGCCTTTGGGCCGGGACCTCCGTAAATTCCTGGCCCCGCACTCGGACCAGGGCTTGGAGTCGGCCCGGCCACTGCGGCGCATTCTTGGTTTGGCAGAGGCTGTCTCGGGAATCCGACCGGAACTGGATGTCTACTTGGTTGCGGGTGTGTCGATCGAGTCCTTGGCAGGTTCCTTGACCAAGGGGTTCCGGCGGATTTTCCGCAGGCAGGACCACTTGGACCTGCACCTTTCCCTCCTGTCCGGCGTTGCAGAGCGATACGAGACACCGTTCTTCACCGCCCTGCAGGAATACAGCCGCAGGCCCGCAAGCGTCTTCCACGCGCTCCCGATTTCCCGCGGCGCGTCCGTTGGTAACTCCCCTTGGATCCGGGACATGGCCGACTTCTATGGGACGAATCTCTTGCTGGCCGAAACGTCTGCGACCTCCGGGGGGCTGGACTCCTTGCTTGACCCCCACGGATCCATCAAGCGTGCACAGGATCTCGCAGCCCGGGCGTTTGGTGCCCAGCGGACCTACTTCGTCACCAACGGAACGTCCACGGCCAACAAGATCGTCCACCAATCAATGCTTGCCCCCGGCGATGTGGTGCTGGTGGACCGCAACTGCCACAAATCCCACCACTACGCTTTCGTGCTTGCCGGCGCCCGTGTCTCGTACCTGGATGCATACCCTTTGGACAAGTACGCCTTTTACGGTGCTGTCCCGGTGGCAAGCCTGAAGCGGCGATTGTTGGAGTACCGGCGTGCCGGGCGCCTTCACGAGGTCAAGATGGTCACGCTGACCAACTGCACCTTCGACGGAGTGGTTTACGACGCCGAACGGGTCATGGAGGAATGCCTCGCCATCAAACCGGACCTCGTTTTTCTCTGGGACGAGGCGTGGTTTGCCTTCGCGCGCTCCCATCCGGTGTACCGCCGTCGTACGGCCATGGCGGCGGCCGCGAGCCTGACGGCGTCGTTCGCTGATCCCGCCTACGCCGCCCGGCACGCAGCACAGGCCAAGGCACTGCATGATCCGGTCACCGGCGAACCCGTTGACGACGAGGCATGGATCCGGGAGCGGCTGGTGCCTGACCCCGCCGTCGCCCGGATCCGGGTGTATGCCACCCAGTCGACCCACAAGACGTTGACCTCGCTGCGCCAAGGCTCCATGATCCACGTGTTCGACCAGGACTTCGCCTCGTCCAACAGTGAGTCTTTCCGCGAGGCGTATATGACCCACACGTCCACGTCGCCGAACTACCAAATCCTGGCGTCCCTGGACATCGGACGGCGCCAGGTGGAGCTGGAAGGTTACGGCCTGGTCCAGAAACAGTCCGACCTCGCCGTCTCGGTAGCGCAGGCTGTGGCCCGCCATCCCCTGCTGCGGAAGTACTTCCGGGTTCTCTCGTCGCGGGACCTCATTGAGGACCAGTACCGGGAGACCAGCTCAACCATGCCGTTGCGGGAAGGCCTGGCCGAGCTCCAGGACGCATGGCAGCGCGACGAATTCGTCATTGACCCCAGCCGCCTCACGCTGGACATCAGCAGGACAGGGATCGACGGCGACACGTTCCGCCACAGCTATCTGATGGACGATCACGGGATCCAGGTGAATAAGACGTCCCGGAACACCGTGCTGTTCATGACCAACATCGGCACATCGCGCAGTTCCGTGGCCTACCTGATCGAGGTGCTGGTCAAGCTTGCGGAGGGCTTCGAGGACTCTCAAGGCACCGTACGCCCCGGCTCAACACACCCCACCGGCCGAGGGTCGGTCGGGGTGGGACGGACGCCACCTTTGCCGGACTTCAGCACCTTCGCTGAGCGCTTCCGCACAGCCGACGCCTGCGAGGACGGGGACATTCGGGCCGCCTACTTCGAAAGCTATAAGCCGGATTCCACGCGCTACTTCTCAGCTGAGGAAGTAGCGGCTGCGGTCGCCGCCGGGCAGGAGGTGGTCTCCGCAGGTTTTGTCACTCCCTACCCGCCGGGCTTCCCTATCCTTGTCCCGGGCCAGGTCATCACACGGCAGACCTTGGAGTTCATGGCGGCTTTGGACACGCGGGAAATCCACGGCTTTGATCATGACCGCGGATACCGGGTGTTCGCTGACCACGTTTCGGGGACCAAGGGCGCGGAGGGTGTTGGCAGTAAGGGTGTTGGCGCAGGGCTGGTGACGGCCGCCTCGTAACGTTCGGCAGGTGGGTTCTTTCAGTTAGCATCCAGCCTCGGCTCGTAAAGTGGCTGCAGGCCGGATACCAAGCCCGGCCTGCAAGACTCGAAAGCGGAAGGAAACAGGTAGAAATGCCGACAAACCTCTCATTGAAGACCCGCCTCGGCGTAGGAGCAGCAGCCGTTTTGGCCGCCGGCGCCATCGCCAGCGTGGGCGTCAGTGCCGCCTCAGCAACATCCACGTCCCCGTCCCCGTCGGCGACATCGACGGCCGCCCCGTCCACAGGAGCCAAGGCACGCACCCACGCAGGCCTGCACGGCCTCGGTGCTTTCCTGGAAATCACGGCGAATAGCCCTCAGGCGGCCGGTGACCGTGCTGCCAAGGCAGCAACAGCACTGGTGAACCACCAGCAGGTATTCGCTAAGCTCCCCGCAGCCTTGCAGGCTGACCTGAAGGCACTCAAGGACGCCGCCCCCGCGGATCGTGTAGCCGCCGCCTACAAGATCAAGACCACCGCCCTGTCCGGCGGATACGGTACAGAGATTCAGACGCGGGCCGAAACTGCACAGAAGACCAAGACCGAAGGCAAGACCGAAGGTGCGGGCCTGCGGCAGGAGCTGCGCTCAGCGTTCACGTCGGCCAACCCCGGCGCGGGACTCCAGAAGGTCGCCGATCAGGTGATCAGCCACCCGAAGCTTTTCGCCAAGCTCCCGGCCAACCTGCAAGCTGACCTGAACACCCTCAAGGCCGCCGCACCGGCTGACTTGGATGCCCAGGCCAACAAAATCAAGGACACCGCGCTGAACGGCGGTTACGGTGCCAAGATCCAGAAAGCCGCCCAGGCCCTCGGCAAGAAAGCCGAAGCAGCGTCGGCCTCATAAACAGAAGCAACCGCTGACGGCAAAGGCCGGGCAACCCGGACGGCAGGTTCTAGCCGACCGGGTGTCCGGCCTTCCAACCGATGGCTGGTGCGATGTGCTTGGCCACGTTGCTCAGCAGCTTGGCGTTGTAATCCACGCCAAGCTGGTTGGGAATGGTCAGGAGCACGGTATCCGCTGCCTGAACCGCGGCGTCCCGGGCGAACTCCTCCGCCAGGGTTTCGGGTTCGCCGATGTAGCTCTTCCCGAAACGGGACAACGCGCCGTCGAGAATCCCCACCTGGTCCTGGCTATCCGCCTGGGCCCGGAGACCGAAGTAGTGGTTGTCGATCTCGTCCACAATCGGGATTACGCTGCGGCTGACCGAAACCCTGGGCTCGAAGTCATGCCCCGCCGCGGCCCACGCCTCACGGAACATGTGGATCTGCTCGGCCTGCAGCTCATCGAAGGGAATGCCCGTGTCCTCCGTGAGAAGGGTGGAACTCATGAGGTTCATCCCCTGCTCTGCTGCCCAGACCGCCGTCTTGCGTGTCCCTGCACCCCACCAGATCCGCTGTGACAGTCCGGGCGATTGCGGCTGGATCGGCAACAAACCGGTTGCACCGCCCGCGTAGTGCGGATCGGCCGGGGCGACGCCATGGCCGGCAATGGCCTTCCGGAACAACGTGGTGTGGCGGCGGGCCATGTCACCTGCAGCCTCGCCGTCGGCCGGGACGTAGCCGAAGTTGCTTGCACCGTTGAGTGCCGGCTCGGGTGAACCACGGCTCACCCCGAGCTGGAGGCGTCCGTCACTGATGAGGTCCGTGGCCGCTGCTTCCTCCGCCATGTAAAGCGGGTTCTCGTAGCGCATGTCGATCACGCCGGTGCCGATCTCGATCCGGCGGGTTCTTGCTGCGATCGCGCTCAGGAGCGGAAACGGTGACGCCTGCTGCCGTGCGAAGTGATGCACGCGGAAGAACGCCCCGTCGATGCCCAGTTCCTCAGCAGCCACGGCTAGCTCGATGCCCTGTTTGAGGGCCTCACCCGCCGTGGGTACCAACGAGCCGGGGACCCGGGCCCAGTGTCCGAAGGAGAGGAAGCCTATCCGTTTCTTGTGCATGCTGGGGACAACTCATTGCGCGTCCGCAGAATTCCTCAGAACTAGCGGCTGCTGCCGGCCAAAAGTCCGCGGCGCTGCAGGAGGCGTTTCTCTATCGGCCCGAAGACGATGAGTTCGATCAGGATTCCCACGGCGAGGATCAGCAAGATAGCGGCCATGACCACCCCCATATCGGATAGCGAACGTCCTTGGTCAAGGAGCGACCCCAAGCCAAAGCCGATGGTACCGCCCACCGCGATGATCTCCGCGGCCATCAGTGAGCGCCATGAGAAGGCCCACCCCTGCTTCAGGCCGCCAATGTAGCCGGGTAATGCTGCGGGAAGAACGATCTGAAGGGCCATCTGGAACCGGTTGGCGCCCAAGACTTTGCCGACGCTCCGGTATTGCGGCGGGATTTGGTCGACGCCGGAGATCAGGCCGTTGATGATGGACGGGATGGCGCCCATGAGCACCACGAAGTACACCGTGGCGTCGGTCAGGCCGAACCAGATGATCGCTGCAGGAACCCACGCAACGGACGGAAGGACCTGCAACCCTGAGATCAACGGACCAAAGGCCCGTCGAAGCGGTGCCACCTGGGCCAGCAAAAGCCCTACCGGCGTCGCAACCACCACGGAGATGAGGAATCCGATCAGGCCGCGCTGCAGGGAGGTCCACACTGTTTCCTGGACTTTCCCCTCGCCCCACAGCGCCGACAATTGGCTGAGCACATCGAGGGGACCGGGAACCTGATCGCGTCGCTTCAAGCCCAGTGAAACGTAGAACTGCCACACAAGGATGAGCACCACCAGGGCAGCGACGGGAAGCAGAATGCGCTTCCACTCGATCCCGTGCTTACGGCCCGCGTCTGATTGCAGGTTGTCCAGGCCCGCTTCAAGATCGCGTAACTCGGACGTATTGCCCTTCAAGGACGGGGAGGTGATGCGCTCAGTGGGTTCGGTCACGGGGACGGTCCGCTCGTCGGTGGTTGTGGTCTTACTTGGCATGGCGGCGGATCTCCTCGCGAAGGCGGCGGGTAATGGTCCCGGTGAGCTCCCCCGCACGACCGGCATCCGTGCGGTGCTCTTCGGTGACGTTCCATTCGGCCACCACCCGGCCCGGTCGGGAGGACAGAAGTAACACCCGTTGGCCCAACCGGACGGCTTCACGCACGTTGTGTGTCACGAACACGATGGTCCGTCCGGTTTCCTTCCAGATGCGCTCCAGCTCGTCGTGCAGGAGGTCGCGGGTGATCGCGTCGAGCGCCGCAAACGGCTCGTCCATCAGCAACAACTGCCTGTCCTGGGCCAAGGAGCGCGCCAGGGCAACGCGCTGCCGCATGCCTCCGGAGAGTTCATGGGGCCGCTTCTCTCCGGCGCCACCGAGGTGCACCAGTTCCAGCAGTTCGGTTGCCCGCAGCCGCCGGCTCGCTTTGGTGCTGGACTTGTCCGCTAGTTGCAACGCCAGTTCGATGTTGCCGCGGGCGGTCAACCACGGGAACAAGGACGCGTCCTGGAACATGAAAGCCGCGCCGTCGCTGGGCACCTCAAGGGCGCCCGACGTCGGCCGTTCCAGTCCCGCCATGATGTTCAGCAGGGTGGACTTGCCGCAGCCGGACGCACCGAGCAGGGCCACGAACTCGCCCTGCTCGATGGTGGCGTTGACGTCGTCCAGCACCGGGGCGCCGTCGCCGAAGCGCTTGCCCAGGTTCTCGAGTACGACTGGCATGGTCCCGTCCTTCGTGGTGATTGGTGGAGCGTGGTGCTTAGTCTTGGCCGAGTCCCGCAGCGGAGGTCTTTTTGCCCTGTACTTCGTTCAAGGCGCGGAGATCGAAAATTCCGTTGATGTCAGCGGCTTTGGTAGTGCCCGTGTCCACGCCGTCCTGCAGCAATTTCTTGTACGTTGCGGCGAGGGGGTCCGTGGTGAACGTGATGTTCTTCAAGGCCCGGTCAATCACGTTGGCCGCGAGCGGCTTACCCGCTGTGTCCTTGAGGACTGCGTTGATAGTGCTGGCTTTCTCGCTGGCCGAAGCGGTGTTCAGCCAGTTCACGGACTCAACGTGGCCCTTCAGGAGTGCTTTCACAGTCTCGGGGTGTTCAGCGGCGAACTTCTTGTTCACGATCAGGATGGTGGTGGTGAATTCGCCCTTGTCCCACAGATCCTTCTCGTCCACCAGGACCTTCGCCCCGGCTTCGAGGACCAGGCGGGAGGCCCATGGTTCCGGCAGCCACGCGCCGTCGAGCTTTCCGTCTTGGAACAACTTCAGCGTCTGCGCGTTGTCGGTGGGGTTGATGGTCACATCGCCGCTGCCGTCCGGGTTGGTTTTGTAGCCCTGGTGGCCGAGCCAAGCGCGGAGGGCCACGTCCTGGGTGCCACCGAGTTGCGGCGATGCCAGGACCTTCCCCTTGAGGTCGGCGGCCGAGTTGATCCCGGGCTTGACCACCAGTTGGGCTCCGCCTGAAGCTGCGCCGGCGATGATGCTGATGGACTGGCCGTTGCTCTTGACGAAGGAGTTGATGGCCGGGTTAGGGCCGATGTAGGTCGCGTCGATAGCGCCGGCGTTCAACGCTTCCACAGCGGCTGGGCCTGCGTTGAAGACCTGCGTGGTGAGCTTGGTGCTGCCGAGGTCCTTGGCGATGATGCCCTTGCTGATGCCAACCAAGGCCGGAGCATGGGTGACGTTGCTGAAGTAGCCGAGCCGGAGTTCGGCAGCCGGTGAAGTGGCCGCGCTCGGGGCGGCTTGGTTGTTCTGGGAAACGGCGGAGGCAACTGCGGCGCCTGCACCGATCAGCAGCACAACGCCCAGTGCGATCGCGATTTCGATGGTGCGGCGGCGCTTGGCCTTGGGTGCGGTCTCACCGGCGACGATGCGGGTGGTACCTGACCCGGGTTTCTGGGGATCGGGGGTGTTCGACATTGAGGCTCCTAAGGAAGATGGAGAATGCTGGGGGCGGGGTTCAGGCCTCGCGACATCGCCCGTCGAGGGCAAGCAAGGACCAGTCCGGAGAAGTCATGCCTTCACAGTAGGGACTGTCATATTTCCGCTTCAATCCCGCAGAAACCAAGGTTCACGCAGGGTCACCTGGCGTCATAATCGCTTCCGGGGGGTTCCATCTGCGTTCACGCACGGTCACCTGAGGTCATAGTGGCGGCGAGGGCCGCAATGTCGCGCGGTGTGGTGCGGCAGCAACCCCCGATGAGCCGGGCACCACGGTCCAGCCAGTCGGCGGAGTTGCCTGCCAACGTTCCGTTGCCTTGGACACCAGCTGAGGGGCCCCACGTCTTGGTCACGGCGTCGTAGGTCTCCCCCGAGTTCGGGTACGCCACCAGGGGCGCATCGGTGGCTTCCTGCAAGGTGCCCAAAGCCGGCGTCACGAGCTCCAGGGGCACGCAGTTAACCCCGACGGCGGCCACGCGCGGTTCCGCGCGCAGCAGCGCGGCCACCTCCGCCAACGGGGTTCCATCACTGATGTGGCCACCATCCCGCAGCGTAAACGTGAACCAGGATTCGACGTCGAACTCCGCCACGAGGGACAGCAACGCCTCCGTTTCGGCAAACGAGGGAAGCGTCTCGCAAGCCAGGAAATCGGCACCAGCCCCTACCAGCGCGGCAATGCGTGGGCGGTGGAAGTCGCGGAACTCGGCAGGCGAGAGGGTGTAGTCGCCGCGGTACTCAGAACCATCGGCCAGATAGGCGCCATAGGGGCCTACGGAACCGGCCACCAGCAACCGACGCCGGGTTTGGTGAACGGCGAGGTACTCCTGCCGTGCTTGAACGGCCAGCCGTACACTTAACGCCACCAAATCCAGGGCCTCTGCCTCGGTGAGCCCGCGCCGTGCAAAACCCTGCGGCGTGGCCTGGTAACTGGCTGTAATCGCAACGGAAGCACCGGCGTCGAAATAGTCCCGATGGACCTGTTTGATGAGATCGGGCTGTTCCAGGAGGACCTTCGCGGACCACAGCGCGTCCTCCAGATCGCAGCCGTGGGCTTCGAGCTCGGTGGCCAAGGCACCGTCCAGGACCAGGTCGTTCCCGGCTGACAGGAGAGTGCTGAGGGTGGTGTTCTGTGGCATGTGCGCTACGTACGGACCCTAGATGACGTAACGTTCGTCTTCGTGGTCCCCGGGGTGGTCCTTCACCAGGCCTGCGGCCAACGTGTTGCCGTCCAACGGGTCGATCACCAGGAACGCCCCCGTACGGCGGTGATGCAGGTAGTTCTCCAAGGGCAGCGCAGCAGAGAGTCGCAGCTGGGCGTGGCCGATGTCGTTGAGCTCCAAGCTGGACGCGGGTTCCACGTTGAAGGTGGCCAAATCCAGCTTGCCGCTCACTGCACGGACCAACGCCTGCACGGTACGGGTGCCGTGCTTCACCAAAACTTTCTGGCCTTCGCGCAGCGGCTTGGGCGAGAGCCAGCAGAGCGAGGCGTACAGGTCCGCGGTGCTTTCTCGGACAGTGCCTGCGGCGGCAATCGTGTCACCACGGGCGACGTCGATCTCGTCGGCCAAGCGGATGGCGACGGACTGCGGAGCAGCAGCTTCCTGGAGGGAGCGGCCGGCGAAATCGATGCCGATCACCGACGTCGTGCGCGGTTCGTGGCCCGGGGTCAGGACGGTAACTTCGTCTCCGAGCTTGACCGAGCCCTCAGTGATCTGGCCTGCGTAGGCACGGTAGTCGCGGTACGCCTCGACGTCGAGCCCGGCTGCGACGGCGTCAGGAGCCAAGGCACCTTGGGGACGGATCACCAGCTGCACCGGGAAGCGGAAGCTCTCCAGGTCGGCCTCGAGCTCGTCGGCTGCAGGAAGGGTTTCGAGGACCTCCAGCAACGCTGGGCCGCTGTACCAAGGGGTGCGCTCGGAGCGATCCACCACGTTGTCGCCGTCCAGCGCCGAAACGGGCACCACAAATAGATCCGTCACACCGCTCGCGTTTGACTGTTCACGGCCCAAGCCAAGTTCGCGGGCCACCTTCTGAACATCTGCTTCGATGTCGCGGTACACCTGCTCGCTGAAGTCCACCAGGTCGATCTTGTTCACGGCCACAATCACGTGGGCAACGCGGAGCAACTGCAGCACGGAAAGGTGCCGGCGGGTCTGCTCAAGCACACCCTTGCGGGCGTCAATGAGCACGACGACGGCATCCGCGGTGGACGCGCCCGTCACCGTGTTCTTGGTGTACTGAACGTGGCCGGGGCAGTCCGCCAGGATGAAGCTGCGGCGGTCCGTGGCGAAGTAGCGGTAGGCGACGTCGATCGTGATGCCCTGCTCGCGCTCGGCGCGGAGGCCGTCGGTGAGGAGGGCAAGGTCGATCGCCCTTGTTCCGGTGGCGTTCTCGCCGCCGAAACCGCGGTCCGCGGAGGTGCGGGCAACGGCGTCGAGCGTGTCGGCAAGGATCGCCTTGGAATCGTGAAGGAGCCGGCCCACCAAGGTGGACTTGCCGTCGTCGACCGATCCGGCGGTGGCGAAGCGGAAAAGGGTGGTGGGCAGGGCTGTTTCCAGCCCGGAAGCCAAAGTTTCGGTGCTCATTTAGAAGTAGCCGTCCTTCTTGCGGTCTTCCATGGCGGCCTCGGAGATGCGGTCATCTGCTCGGGTGGCGCCACGTTCGGTCAGGGTGGAGGCAGCGACTTCAACAACGACGTCGGCCACGGTGCGGGCGTCGGACGCGACGGCACCGGTGCAGGACATGTCACCGACCGTGCGGTAGCGCACCAGTTTGGTGATGACTTCCTCGTCCGGGCGCGGCTGGGAAACTTCGCCCACTGCGCGCCACATGCCATCACGGGCGAAAACGTCACGCTCGTGCGCGTAGTACAAACCGGGGAGCTCGATGTTCTCGCGTTCGATGTACCGCCAGATGTCCAGCTCGGTCCAGTTGCTGATGGGGAACGCCCGGACGTGCTGGCCCACGGTGTGGCGGCCGTTGTACAGATTCCACAGCTCGGGCCGCTGATTGCGCGGATCCCACTGGCCGAACTCGTCGCGGAGGCTCAGGATGCGCTCCTTGGCGCGGGCCTTGTCCTCATCCCGACGACCACCACCGAACACGGCGTCGAACTTGTTCCGCTGGATCGCGTCCAGCAACGGAACTGTCTGCAGCGGGTTGCGGGTGCCATCGGCCCGCTCGGCCAACTCGCCGCGGTCGATGAACTCCTGCACCGAGCCGACCACCAGTTTCAGGCCGAGGCGCTCAACCGTGCGGTCACGGAAGTCGATAACTTCAGGGAAATTGTGGCCAGTGTCCACATGCAGAACAGGGAAAGGCACCTTGCCCGGCCAGAATGCCTTGGTGGCCAGGTGCAGCATGACCACGGAGTCCTTGCCGCCGGAGAACAGCAGCGCGGGCTTCTCGAACTCGGCGACGACTTCGCGGATGATGTGAATGGCCTCGGACTCGAGCGTGTCCAGGCTGCTCAGGCGGGTCGACTGCAGAGCCGCAGCAGCAGCTACCGCCCCGGGAGTGGGCGCATTGGTTGTTTGGGTGCTCATGTGTGTAGTCCGCATTCTGTCTTGTCGGATCCTGCCCATCGGCCTGCGCGGGGATCTTCGCCCGGGGCCACTTTGCGGGTGCAGGGCTGGCAGCCGATGGACGGGTAGCCCTGGCTCAGGAGGGGGTTGACGGGAAGGATGTTGTCCTCGGAGTACTCCACCAAGTGGTCAAACGTCCAGTCGACCATGGGGTTCACTTTGACCAGGCCGAAGCCCTCGTCCCAGGTAACCACCGGAGTGTTGGTGCGGGTGGGGGCTTCATCGCGGCGGACACCGGTGAACCAGGCCTCGTAGCCGGAAAGCGACCGGCGGAGCGGCTGCACCTTCCGGAGCGCGCAGCACTGGGCGGCATCGCGGGCGAACAAGTCCTTGCCCAGCAGGCGGTCCTGCTGTTCAACCGTGGTCTCGGGAAGGACGTCCACTACGTTGACGCGCAGATTCGCCGCAACTTCGTTGCGGGTCTCGTACGTTTCCTTGAAGTGGTAGCCCGTGTCCAGAAACAAGACGTCGACGCCGGGAAGCTGGTCCGCGACCAAGGCGGGCAGGACGGCGTCGGCCATGGAGCAGGCGACGGTCACCGCGGGCAGCTCGAAGTTACGGGCTACCCACGCGATGACGTCCCTCGCCGGGGCGTTCCAGCCGAGCTCTGCGGCGCCGGCTTCGGCCAAGGCCTTGAGCTCTTCGTGTGAACGCAGTGCGGACCGGGGTGCCGGAGTCGGGGCGACGGCCCGGGAATGGGTCACTGAAGGTCTCCTTCATCTGCGGCGAGTGCCCACTCTGCGAAGGTCTGGCCCTCGGCGCCGTCGGCCACGAACTTACGGACAACGCGCTCCACATAGTCGGGCAGGTTTTCCACTGTGACCTTGAGGCCGCGGACGGTACGTCCCAGGCCGGCTTCCTCGCGCTCGTTGTTGGCCAGCCCGCCACCGAGGTGGACTTGGAAACCCGGGGTGGGGTCGCCGTCGGGCGTCGGCAGCATCATGCCCTTGAGGCCGATGTCGGCGGTCTGGATACGAGCGCAGGAGTTCGGGCAACCGTTGATGTGGAGAGACAGTGCCTGGGGCAGTTGCTTGGTCTCCACGAGATCGGCCAGCCGGCGTTCCAGTTCAGCAATGGCAGTTGCCGCGGTGACCTTGGTTTCCACGATGGCCAGCTTGCAGAACTCGATGCCGGTGCACGCGATGGTGCCGCGGCGGAACACGGAGGGTCGGGCCGAGAGGCCCAAGGTGTCCAGCTCGGCGACAAGCGGTTCCACCTGCTCTTTGGCCACGTCAAGGATGACGAGCTTCTGGTGAGGAGTAGTGCGCAGGCGGTAGGAACCGTGCTTTTCCAAGGTATCGGCCAGCGTGACCAAGGCCTCGCCGGACGTCCGTCCCACGGTGGGCGTCACGCCGATGAAGAACTTGCCGTCCTTCTGCTCATGGACGCCGATGTGGTCACCGGGAGATGTCGGCTTGGGAGCGGCCGGGCCATCAGGAAGCTTGAAACCGAGGTATTCGTCTTCAAGGATCTGGCGGAACTTGGCCGGACCCCAGTCGTTCATGAGGAACTTCAGGCGTGCTTTGGTGCGCATGCGGCGGTAGCCGTAGTCGCGGAAGATGCTGGTGACACCGAGCCACACTTCAGCGGCGACGTCGGCTGAGACGAACACGCCGAGCCGTTCCGCCAGGCGCGGGTTGGTGGAGAGGCCACCGCCAACCCAGAGGTCATAACCGGCACCCAGCTCAGGGTGGATGACGCCCACCAAGGCGAAGTCGTTGATCTCATGGACCACGTCCTGGGACGGGTGCCCGGTGATGGCCGTCTTGTACTTGCGAGGCAGGTTTGCCAGCTCAGGATCGCCGATGAAGCGCTCGGCGAGTTCGTTGATGATCGGCGTCGGATCGATGATCTCGTCCTTGGCGATCCCGGCAACCGGCGACCCCAGGATGACGCGGGGAACATCGCCGCAAGCCTCGGTGGTGGACAGGCCGATCGATTCCAGGCGGCGCCAGATCTCCGGCACATCCTCAACGCGGATCCAGTGCAACTGGATGTTTTGGCGGTCAGTCAGGTCTGCAGAGCCGCGGGCAAAGTCCACGGAAATTTGGCCGATGACACGAAGCTGCTCAGTGGTCAGCGCGCCGCCGTCAATGCGCACACGCAGCATGAAGTACTTGTCTTCGAGCTCGTGCGGTTCAAGCGTTGCGGTCTTGCCGCCGTCGATCCCGGGCTTGCGTTGCGTGTAAAGGCCCCACCACCGGAAGCGCCCGTGCAGATCCGTGCCTTCAATGGAGTCGAAACCCTCTTTGGAGTAGACAGATTCAATGCGTTCACGGACGTTCAGCCCGTTATCGTCCTGTTTCCACGTTTCGTTGGCATTGAGGGGCGTGGTGCCATCAACCTTCCACTGGCCGTGGGGCTTGGCGGCGGGACGGGTGCGCGCCGGGCGGGACGGGACTGCGGTGTCCGCCGACGCACCGGCTACAGCTGTATCTGTCATGCATCGACTGTAGGTCCGGCCAGATTTCGTCAGCAAAGGTCCGGAAACGCTAAGTCACCTAGGGAAACATTTCGTCATGAACGCGCCCGAGGCCTTGCATTTACGAAGTGACCACGCCGTCAAACCGTTCCAGCGCGATCTCCGATAACACCAGTGAGGGCAGCAGCGGAGCAGTCACGACGTCGGCGCCGGCCTTGGCCAACTGATCGTGGAAATAGCCTGTTGCCAGGAGGTAGGAGGCGATGAAGACCCTGCCTGGTGTGCCGTCGGCGGCGAGTTCGGCACGCAAGGCGGCGACGCCGTCGGGCACTGTTGGCTGGGCACTGGCACCATAGGCGACGCGGACCTTGTTGGGCAGCAGCTTGGCCAGGAGCCGTCCTTGCTCCTCCGAGTCCACCGAGCCGTCGGGAAGTGACGATCCGGCGGCAGCCAGCAGCACGCCGTCGTTCTCCCCCAAGCCGGCAGCACGCAGGTGGCTGGCGAGCAGCTCGGCCAAGCGCGGGTCCGGACCCAACGGCCTGGCGGCCACGACTTCCGGGCGGCCGGCAATCGCCTTGGGGACGTCCACTTTGACGTGGAATCCGGTGGACAGCAGAAGCGGCACGACGACGGCGGCTGTCCCCTCGGGCAGGGCCGCGACCACGGCGGAAAGCTCCGGTTCCTGCACGTCCACGTAGGCCTCCAGGACCTTCAAACCGGGACGCGCGGCCTCAATCTCTGCCATCACCTGACGGATGGCGGCTTGGCCGGCGGCGTTCCGGGTTCCGTGGGCGCAGGCGATCAAAACGGGGCTGTTCATGGGAGCTAGCGTAACGTTGAGCAAGCATCTGTTCAGAGCCGCACCCAGAAAGAACCCGTTCAGTTGATTCCCATTGACATTGTCCTTCTGTGGCTCGACTTGGTCGGCGTCTTCTTCTTTGCGGTGTCCGGTTCCCTCCTTGCCGCCCGCAAACAATTCGACATCGTGGGCTCGGTGCTGTTGGCATCCCTCGTGTCGCTGGGCGGCGGCGTCATCCGGGACATCATTCTCAATGCCGGGCCGCCAATTGCCTTCACCAACCCTGCGTACCTGGCCCCGCCCCTTTTGGCCGCGATGCTGGTGTACTTCCTTTTCTCCTCCGTCCAGCGGTTTACGTCCCTTTTGACCCTGTTCGACGCCGGCGGGTTGGCCCTGTTCTGCATCACCGGGACGCTCAAGGCGCTAACCGCCGGCATGAATCCTGTCGCCGCGATCCTGCTCGGCGTGACCACGGCGGTGGGTGGCGGCATGCTGCGCGACATCACGGCCAACGAGATTCCTACCTTGTTCAACAACCGGGACATCTACGCGTTGCCTGCCTTTGTGGGGGCCGGCCTGACCACGTTGTTGTGGCATCTGGGCCTCTTCAGCGGAGTGACCGCTTGCGCCGTGGCCGCCGTCGTCTTCGCTTTCCGCGTCACGGCTTGGCGACGCAGTTGGTATGTGCCGTTGGCTGTCCGCGGATGGCACCGCACCGGCAGCGGTCCCAGCGCAATTTCGGGTGCCCGGGATTAGCTAGGATAAGAGCATGACTGACATGTTCCTCGAGAAGTTCCGCGCGCTGGTCCCAAAGTATCTCGAGGATGAATGGCAGGAAGAAGACGGCCTGACGCCGGACGAACTCGATGACGCCCTCGCCGAACACTCCTTCACCATCCCCCTGGTTTTGCGCGAGTTTTACCAGGCCTTGGGTGGCTGCGAGGATCTCATGGAGGCTTACCACTACTTCTGGGACCCCGAAGAGCTTGAGGTGGACGACGAAGGCTTCCTGATGTTCCTCGAGGACGAGGACGAGCAATTCACCTGGGGCTTCCGCACCGCCGATCTCAGCATCCCGGACCCCATCGTTTGGCGCCGTAACAACGCCCGTGGCCAGTGGAAGAGCGAAGAAGGAACGTTCTCGGAATTCGTGTTCGATATGTTCGAGTGGGCGTTCAACGACGAAGACTAAGTTTCACTTTTTCAGCAGCCCCTGCGCGCCCTTTACCGGGTTGCCGGGGGCTGTTTTGCTGGGGGCCCTTGTACGGCCACCACCCACTTTGATTTTGACCCGGCCCCGACACGCGGTTCAGGGTGCGTGTCGCCAGCAGTTTATGGCCAAAGTTGGTGGTGGCGGTACGGAAGCAAGGGATTTACGACGGCGGAACCCACCCGGGCGCGTATCTCGCCGGCGCGTAGCGTCCACCCTCCCTGTTGCGAAGAACTGCGAGGACCTCGGCAACCATCCGCTCAGGATGATGAACGACGTCGGCGTAGTAGTACCGGAGGGTCAGCAGGCCGCCGCGTAGGCCCGCGTTATTCCTGTACTGGTCCTTCTTGACCTGTTTCCCCTCAAGGTGCGTGCCGCCGTCGAGTTCAACCACCAGGCATTCGTTGACCAAGCAGTCCACCTCCCCCACCCCGGCCAATGGCACGTGCATGCGCACTCGCAAGCCCGCCCTTGCAAAGTGGGCGTGGGCCAGCACTTCCAAGAGGGAGTCGGCCCGGGGCAGGACCAAGTCCATGGTTTTTCGGATCCTGCCATTCCTGTTGCCGGGCAGCTTCGACTTCAGGAATTCCGTCGACAGGAGTGCCCGGCTGATTGCGCTCTGCACCATCACGAGCGATTCCAGCTCCGGAAGGCACCTGAGGGCGTGCAGCAAGACATCGGCCACCCCGGCGACGGGCATGTATGGGTGGCGCGGGTGTAGGCATGCTCCATGATGGATCACGTGCCGCCGCTTCTTGCCGGCGCTGCAGCTGAGGTGCAGATCTTCGTCCCCGTGCAAGGTCCACAGTCCGTAAAAGCGTGCCGCGGAAAGGCATGTGATCAAGCCGTCCGCCCTAAAAGCAGCAACGACGTCGGGCGCTGCGCCTTCAACTACGTAGACGCCGCGATGCAGCCTAAGAATTGAACCTGCCTCCAACGCGGCTGCCACGGTCCGACGAGTGAATCCCGCCCTTCGCAGCGAGTCCATGGTGGCAGCGCCGTGCCGAGTACGCAGGAATTGTGTGATGTCCATATGCCAAGGCTTGGGTCCTGAGCAGCCAGACGGGGACGAGAATCGTCGTATGTGGACAACCGCCGTGTACTTCCACCACCAACTTTGAAGGCCAACCTGGCTGCGACACACCCTTGGCGCGGCGTGTCCTTGGCACTCGAAATTCAAAGTTGGTGGCCGGGGATTTGCGTTTTCAGTAAACCCCCTGCGGCAGCGAAAGAATTGTTGACCCACTGAGTTGCATATGTGACAGGACTGTCATAAGCTTTTCACGGATCCACTAAATGCCTCCGGTGGTTCTGATGCGAACGGAGATTGTGGTCCCGGTTCGGTGCAGCGTATGACTCGTAACGTTGCAGCGACCCGGGGCCATTCCGTTTAAGCGCCATCAAAGAAGCGCCATCAAAAGAAGCGCCACGAAAAGATAGGTCCAGCCCAAAGGACCCAGGATCCTTGCAGACAGAAAAACAGGCGCCCGGCCCATGGGTGGGTCCGGACGCCTGCCACGTCAAAGTTTGCGGGAAATCCGCGTGAAAAAGGGGACTAGCTGCTGCGGTCCACCACTGCGTGCGCAAAGTTGGTCAACGACGCTTTGACAACGCCCTCCGGCAACGGCGCCAAAGCGGCGACGGCCTCGGCGGACCACTGGCGGGCGATCTTCCAGGACTCCTGGGTGACTGGGTGCTCGCGTAAACCGGCCACAGCTTCGGCCAGGGCCTCATCGGAGGACAGGTCGCCATCGATCAGTCCCAAGAGCGCAGTTGCCGAGGCATCTCCAGCGGCGGCGTCGCGACGCAGCAGCAGCACAGGCAAGGTTGGCACTCCCTCGCGAAGGTCGGTGCCCGGGGATTTACCGGACTTGACCTTCACACCGGTGACGTCGATGACGTCGTCGGCGAGTTGGAAGGCCACGCCTACCTTTTCCCCGTACTCCACCAGCAGGTCTTCGAAGTCAGGATCGGCCCCGGCGAAGATCGCACCCAGCTGTCCCGAGGCAGCGACCAGCGAACCAGTCTTGTCTGCGATGACGGACAGGTAGTGGTCCACGGGATCTTCGTCTTCTCGAGGACCCACGGTTTCATGCAGTTGGCCCAGGCACAGCCGCTCGAAGGTCCGGGCCTGGATGCCGAGCGCGCGGGATCCGAGCTCGGATACCAGAATGGAGGCGCGGGCAAAGATGAGGTCTCCGGTGAGGATGGCCACCGAGTTGCCCCACACTTCATGGGCAGTGGGAGCGCCGCGACGGAACGGCGCGGAATCCATCACGTCGTCGTGGTACAGCGTGGCCAGATGGGTCAGTTCAACCACGACCGCGGCCTGGACTACCTCGGGACGCGAGGCATCGCCGAGGTGTGCGCAGAGCAAGGTCAGCAGTGGACGGATGCGTTTGCCGCCAGCTTCCACCAGGTGACGCGACGTTGCATCAGCCAGGGGGTCGGAGTTGGAGATGGCTTCGCGGAGCTTCTTTTCCACCCGTGCAAGGTTGGTGGTGATAGCCGGACCGAGCTCGGCATCCCCGGCGATGGCGGCAAAACCCGCGGGTAGCTGGAGGCCCGTGGCAATCGCAGTGGTGTTGAGGGAAGGCTCATTGGACTCGGGCAGGCCGTGCCCGGCATGCGTCCAGCTGTGTTCGGCAGAATTCGTCACGGCTTAACCCTAACTAGTTGTTGCGGAAACCGCGGTGTCGGAGCCGGCTGCCTGAAAAGAGCGGGCTGAAGAGGTATTGGAGGTGGGCGGCACCAGTAGCTCAAGAACCCTGATGACCCGGTCTTCGAAGCCCTTTGCGGAAGGGTCCGTGAGGTTGGCGAGCATGCGCACCACAAAGCGCATCAACACAGGAATGGGCATGCCCGTGCGCAGCGCAAGCTTCATCACCGCGGGCTTACCAATGAGTGAGGCGAAGAGCCGGCCCAACGTGAAGTGCGATCCCCACTGGTCCCGCACATAGTCCGCGTACCGCGCAAGGTGCGCATCGGCGTCGTGCGTGGTCCAGCCGGCCGACACCGAACGGGAGGAAGCGTCAATGATGAACTCTGCCGCGAACCGGGCCGATTCCATCGCGTAGGAGATGCCCTCGCCATTGAACGGTGACACCATGCCGCCGGCATCGCCCAACAGCAGCAGCCCGGGCGAGTAATGCGGCGTGCGGTTGAAGCCCATGGGCAGCGCAGCGCCGCGGATCTCCCCCACTTGGTTCGCGGGCGTGAAGCCCCATTCAGGGGGCATTCCGGCGGTCCATTCGCGGAGGACCTGTTTGTAGTCGAGCTTGCCGAATTCCTTGGAGGAGTTCAGGATGCCGAGTCCCACATTGGACGTGCCATCGCCCACCCCGAACACCCAGCCGTAACCGGGCAGCGGTTTCCCGGACTTTCCAGGAAGCTCAAGCCACCCTTCCATCCAGTCGTCGTCATGCCGGGGCGAGGTGAAGTAGGTGCGGACGGCCACGCCCAGCGGGCGGTCGTCGCGTTTTTGCATCCCGAGCGACACTGCGGTCCGGGTTGAGTTTCCGTCTGCGGCGAGTACGACGTCGGCATGGAAGTCCCGCGTTTGCCCCGTCTTACGTCCGGACTCATCGAGGATTGCGGCACGGGCACCGATCACCCTGCCGTCTTCATCCTGCAAGGCCGTGGTCACGCTGTGGTGTTCAAGCACGACGGCGCCCGCGGCCTGGGCGTGGCGGGCCAGTGACTCGTCGAAACCGAGACGGGTGCGGATCAGGCCATACGTGGGAAAGTCGGCGACTTCCGGCCACGGCAGTTCGATGGTGCGGCCGCCGGCAATCAGGCGCAGGCCCTTGTTCCGGCGCCACCCCTCCTCCGCAGCGTGGGGCAGCCCGAGCTTTTGGATCTCGCGGACCGCGCGCGGCGTGAGGCCGTCTCCGCAGACCTTTTCACGGGGAAAAGCGGTCTTCTCCAGCACGGTGACATCTATGCCGGCCGTCGCAAGGTAATACGCAGCGGTGGACCCGGCTGGCCCGGCCCCAACAATCAGTACTTTCACGTCGTCCTAAATCAGCAGGCGAAAAAAGTCATCCGGCCTGGTGGCGCGGCTTGATGTGGCGGCGCAGTTTGGCCACCGGAACGCTTTCACGATGCTCGGCAGGCTTCTGCGCCCGGTGCACGGCAACGATTCCACCACTGAGGTTGCGGTACGTAATGTCCGTCCAGCCGGCGTCACTGAGCCATTGGGCAAGGTTGTCCTGGTCCGGCCAGGCGCGAATGGATTCGGCCAGGTACACGTAGGCGTCCGGGTTGGAGGACACTTTGGTTGCGATGGCCGGCAGCGCACGCATCAGGTATTCGGTGTACAGGTTGCGCCAGAGCGGAACCACGGGATGGGAGAACTCGGCGATGACCAGCCGGCCGCCGGGCTTGGTGACGCGCAGCATCTCTTCCAGGGCCTTGCGGGGTTCCACGACATTGCGCAAACCGAAGGAGATGGTGGAGGCATCGAAACTGTTGTCAGCGAACGGCAGGTTCGTCGCGTCCCCGGCGATGAAGTCGATGTCCGGCCGGCGGCGTTTACCCACCTTGAGCATTCCGAGGGAAAAGTCACACGCCACTACGTCTACGCCGGCGTCCGCATAGGGTTCGCTGGACGTGCCCGTTCCGGCAGCAAGGTCCAGGACCTTTTGGCCCACCTTGACATCCATGGCGTCCACAACGATGCGGCGCCAACGCCGTGTCTGCCCCATGGACAGGACATCATTGACGACATCGTATTTTGGGGCGACATCATCAAACATCGTCGCAACTTCGTCCGGACGCTTTTCCAAGGATGCTCGGTTCACCCTGCAATTGTCTCAGACATTCAGCGGACTTTGCTGCGCTGTAGAAGAAGGGTCAAGTTCTTCCTGAACCCGGGAGTAGTGTAGTTCCATCATGACGAGCACGCTCCGCACTTTGACAGTCCCCCTCGATGTTGATTCATCCTCCGGGGGGCTGCCGTCGTTTCTGGTCCGGGACGACGTCCTGTGCTGGTCCAGGCGGGAGAACGGACTGGTGGGATTCGGTGAGCTGGCGCGGTTCACAGCCTCCGGTCCTGACCGTTTCCTTGAGGCCGATATCTGGTGGCGCCACCTCGTGATCGAGGCCGACGTCACTGATGCCGTGGAACTGCCCGGCACCGGCCCGGTGGCCTTCGGCTCCTTTGCCTTCTCCAAGACGTCAGCGTTCGAATCGGGCCTTGTCCTTCCTGAAATCGTGGTCGGGATCCGGGACGGGAAGTCCTGGCTCACGCAACTGACCCTCGACGACGTCGAACTCACCGAGGCGGGAGCCCTCGCCGCTTTGGCTGGCTGGCTTCGCATTGACCAGGACGACGACGCGTCACCATTCGAGGACCTGTCACCTGTAACTGCGGACGGAACCGCCACCTTGGCGAGCGGTTCGCTCAGCGAAGCGGACTGGAAGCAGGCGGTCGCTGACGGTGTGGCGCAGATTCGCACTGGCAAGCTGGAAAAGCTGGTGCTGGCGCGCGACGTCGTGGCAACCCTGCCTCACGGTGTCAAAGCCGCCAAGGTCCTGCAGCAATTAGCCAGCCGATACCGCGAATGTTGGACGTACGGTGTGGACGGCCTCGTGGGTGCTACTCCGGAAATGCTCATCCAGGTGGAGGGCCGGACCGCACAAGCACGCGTCCTGGCCGGAACGTTGGATCGGCGCGACGCTGAAGGGATCGACGGCTCACCCATGGAGTACGCGGAACGCGTCTTGGCAGGGTCGGAGAAACAACGCCACGAGCATGAGATTGCGATCCAATCACTGACCACACAGCTTGCCCCTTTCTCTGAGGCGATGAACGCGCACAGCGAACCGTTCATTCTGGAACTGCCCAACGTGTGGCATCTGGCCTCAGACGTCAAGGCCGAACTGGCCGACGTCGAAGGGCATGTCCCCACGTGCCTGGCACTGATTAACGCCCTCCATCCCACAGCCGCAGTGTGTGGAACACCCACGCTGGTGGCAGGTGAACTGATCCGCGAACTGGAACACATGGACCGCGGCCCGTACGCGGGGCCGGTAGGTTGGCTCGATGCCGCGGGCAACGGCGAATGGGGAATTGCCCTGCGCGGTGCCATCATCGAAAGCCCCACCAGCGTCCGGCTGTATGCGGGATGCGGAATCGTTGAAGGCTCAGTTCCCGAGGCCGAACTCGCCGAGACGTGGGCCAAATTCCGGCCGATGCTCGAATCGCTGGGCATCAACAGCTGAATTACGCCCCACCGGAGCCTGTCTCCGGCCTGCGGAACTGTCTGGAATGCGAGACAATAGCCTCGTCGTGGGTCTTGATTTTTCACTAAGCTAGTTATCCAATAGTAAAACTTAGTTTTCTGTGACGCACATCTCACGTTCGGCGTTACACTATGAACCGATTAGTTTCGCATCCGCTGCAACAAAAGGTAAGAAAATGCAGAAATCCCGTTCGCTTCCGGTCACTTCGACGCTCAAGGCTGCTGCAGTCATTGCAATCGGTGCTCTGGCACTGACCGGCTGCACCAATGCCTCGCAAGCTGGCCCTTCCAGTGCCGCTTCGGCTTCCGGTAGCGCCAACGCAAGCTTCGATCCCACCACCATCACCAAGGACGATGCTTTGGCAGCCATGGTCCCTGCGGCCTTGAAGTCCAAGGGAACCCTGACCGTTGGTTCGGATACCTCTTACGCTCCGGCGGAGTTCCTCGGTGCCGACGGACAGACTCCGGTGGGTTACGACGTCGACATCGCCAAGGCGATCGGTGCCACCTTGGGCCTCAAGGTTCAGGTGCAGACCGCAGAGTTCACCGGCATCCTTCCGGCCCTTGGCCCTAAGTACGATCTCGGCATTTCTTCCTTCACGATCAACCCTGAGCGCCTCGGGGCCGTCAACATGGTGAGTTACTTCAACGCCGGCACCGCCTGGGCTGTGCAGAAGGGCAACCCGAAGAAGTTCTCCCTCGATGACGTCTGCGGCAAGTCCATCGGCGTCCAGACCGGCACCGTCCAGGAAGACCCTGACCTGTCGGGCCGCAACAAGAAGTGCGCAGCTGACGGCAAGCCTGCCATCAACATCGTCACCCTCAAGAACCAGACCGACGTCACCACGCGCCTGGTGAACGGCAGCATCGACGCCATGGCAGCGGACTCCCCCATCATCGGCTACGCCTTGGCCCAGACCAACGGCCAGCTCGAAAAGCTCGGGGATGTCTACGACGCCGCTCCCCAGGGTATTGCCGTGGCAAAGTCCGACACCGCCCTCGCCGCCCTCATCCAGAAGACGCTGACCAAGCTCATGGCTGACGGTTCCTACAAGAAGATCCTCACCGGCTGGGGCAACGCCGAAGGCGCCATCACCACCTCCGAGGTAAACCCGGCGGTCAAGTCTTGAGTATTCCCGCCACCGATCACAAATCAGGTGCACACATGGACCACCATGGAGGCAACAAAGCCCCGGTACTGAACGATTCAGTCCCGGTCAGGCACCCGGGGCGGTGGATCAGCGCACTGGTCATCCTTGGCCTGCTGGCCTTGATGATCCAGAGCGTGGTCACCAACACCAACTTCCGTTGGGATGTTGTGGGCACGTACATCCTGGACACCAAGGTGGTACAGGGCGTCGGCTGGACGCTCCTGCTCACCGTGGCCTCCATGGTCATCGCAATCGTCCTCGCCATCCTGCTGGCCGTCATGCGCCAGTCCGACAACCCGGTCCTGCGGTACACCGCATGGCTCTGGGTCTGGTTCTTCCGCGGAACCCCTGTGTACACGCAGTTGGTGTTCTGGGGCCTGGTGGCCGTTCTCTACCCGAAGATCAGTGCCGGGGTGCCGTTCGGTCCCGAACTGTTCAGCGTTGACACCAACACCGTCATCACCGCCCTCGTGGCTGCGATCCTGGGCTTGGGCCTGAACGAATCGGCGTACCTGGCGGAGATTTTCCGTGCCGGCCTGAAATCCGTGGACAAGGGACAGACCGAAGCCGCCGAAGCCCTGGGCATGAGCAATGCCAAGATCATGTGGCGGATCATCCTGCCCCAGGCCATGCGCATCATCGTCCCCCCGACGGGCAACGAGACCATCGGCATGCTCAAGACCACCTCCCTGGTTCTGGCCGTGCCGTTCACCCTGGACCTGACGTTCGCCACCAACGCATTGGCCAACCGGATCTACCTTCCGGTGCCGCTGCTGATCGTGGCCGCTATCTGGTATCTGGTCATCACCAGCCTGCTCATGGTGGGTCAGCACTACATCGAGGCCTACTACGGCAAGGGTGTAGACAACCTGGCCCCTGCAGTCATCAACCCTGCAGCAGCAAAGGCTTCAGCCGCGATGGCACCCAGCGCCGCAGCAGAACCGTCTTTGATGATGGACGACCCCGAGGATGAGGCAAAATGAGCACCACCACCGACAAACCCCTGGTGCGCATCGAAGGGCTCCACAAGTACTTCGGCCCGCACCACGTGCTCCGCGGCATTGACCTGACCGTCAACCAAGGCGAAGTATCGGTAGTCATCGGGCCGTCCGGTTCCGGCAAATCCACCATGCTCCGCTGCGTGAACCTCTTGGAGAGCATCAGCGCCGGACGCATCTCCGTTGGCGATCAACTGATCGGCTACCGCGAAGTCAACGGCCGCCTCCATGACCTGAAAGTCAAGGAGATCGCTGCGCAGCGCCGGGAGATCGGCATGGTGTTCCAGCGTTTCAACCTGTTCCCGCACAAGACAGCGCTGTACAACGTCATGGAAGCTCCCGTGCAGGTCAAGGGAAAGAACAAGGGCGCCGCCAAAAAGCAGGCCCTTGAACTCCTCGACCGGGTGGGCCTGGCTGACCGCGCCAACCACTACCCCGGCCAGCTTTCAGGTGGCCAGCAGCAACGTGTGGCGATCGCCCGGGCCTTGGCCATGGAACCGGAACTGATGCTCTTCGACGAGCCCACCTCCGCACTGGACCCCGAGCTGGTGGGCGACGTCCTGAACGTGATGAAAGACCTGGCAAAGTCCGGAATGACCATGATCGTGGTAACCCACGAGATCGGCTTCGCCCGCGAAGTAGGCGACCGGCTCACCTTCATGGACGGCGGGGTGGTCGTCGAATCCGGTGACCCCCGGGAGATCATCGCCAACCCCCAGCACGCGCGGACCAAGGAATTCCTGAGCCGCGTTCTGTAGCCCGCTGCCGCGGCTATGCCCCGAGCAACACTTGGGAGACGGCCGCGGCAACAGCATCCTTGATGCGCGAATGAAGGGTGCGCAGGCCTGAACGGTCTGTGCTCACTTCCACAATGGTGCGGCCTTTCAAAGGCCCGGTAAGCACGACGGCGAGTTCCTCCGTCGTGCTTACTTTTTTGTGTCCGACGCCGTAAGCCGCAGCCAGCGCCGCAATGTCCACTGTGTGGGGCGTGCCGAAGAGGCGCTCGACGGCGGTGCCGTAGGCGCCTGAATCCTGGACGGCGCCGTGTTCGAGGAGCCCGAAGATGGCGCCCCCGGAGTCATTGAGGACCACGATGCGCAGATCCGGCACCGGTTCGCCTGAGCCGAGGAGGAGGCCGCCGACGTCGTGCAGGAAGGTTACATCGCCGAGCAACACCGTTGTTTCCCGTCCACTGCCAAGCGCAATCCCGGTCGCTGTGGAGACAGTGCCGTCGATCCCCGCCAACCCGCGGTTGGCGTAGACAGTGGCCGCGGGTTCCCTTGGTGGCCGGCCGGCAAGGTCAACGTCGCGGATGCCGTTCGATGACCCAAGCACAAGGTGTCCGCGCGCATGCTCCCACACAGCGGCTCCCACGCCAGGACCGTTCGCATCCTCCTCCGAAGCGAAGACGCCGTCCATTGCATGCTGCGCGGCTGCCCCGGCGAGGAGCCAGGCATCCAACCATTCCGGAGCGCCCCGGCCCGCAAAGTCAGCCAGTTCGTGGAGGGTCTCGATGGGGGCCTCGCGCCGCCGGCCGGCCTCGTACCACGCCACGGGAACGGGCTGGTAAATCGCTGATTCCACGGATTCACGGGCCAACAGCGTTGTTACGGGCCGGGAAAGCGTTGCCCGGCCATAGAGGACAACGCGCTCAATCGGGGTTGGTGACCCGGGCCCGAAGTGTTCGAGCAAGAGCCTGTAGGGGCCCACTGCGTTCGGGCCGAAGCGTGCGTTGGAGGACGGTTCGGCGAGCAGGGGCAGTCCGTGGGCCCGGGCAAAGGCCTCGGCTATCGGGCCCGCATCGTGGCCGGCCAGGACCACGGTCCGTCGCTCTGCGAGTTCGCTGGAAGCCGCCGGCAGATCCAACGCTTGCGGGCCGGCGTCGTAATGGAAAACACCGTGTCCGGTAGTGGCGGGCAAAGCATCGCCGTTCCCTGGGACCAGTGGCTCACGGAACGCCAGGTTTATTTGGACCGGTCCGGGCGGTGTGCCTTCGAGGGCGCCCGTGGCGGCGTAGAGGGCAGTGGCAACAGCTCGCGAAGGATCCTCTCCGGCCGGAACGTCGACGGCGAAACGCACGTGCTCACCGAAAAGGTCCAGTTGCGCGGTGGTTTGGTTGGCTCCGGTGCCATGGAGTTCCTGGGGCCGGTCGGCGGAGACCACAATCACCGGAACGGCGGCGTGGTTAGCCTCCATGACGGATGGAAGGAGGTTGCCCACAGCCGTTCCCGAGGTTGTCACGACGCCGACGGGGGCTTCGGTGGACAGGGCAAGTCCCAAGGCCGTGAATCCGGCGTCGCGCTCGTCGATGCGCACGTGGAGGCGAACCCGCCCGGCCGCCTCGGCCTCAGCGAGGGCGTAGGCCATGGGTGCCGAGCGTGAGCCGGGCGCCACCACCACATGGCGCACACCGCCGTCGAGCAGCGCAGTTACGGCGATTCGTGCGGCGGCGATAGAGGTGAGGGAGTCCTGGGAAGTCACCGTTCCAGTCTATGGGCGAGTCTATGCACGACCGTGCGTGCCCGTAGCTGCCAGCACGGCGTGCACTCGGCGGAGCCGCTCCAGCCACCAGTCGCGGCGTTCCCCCGTGGCCGCGTACCGCTCTAGCAGTCCGGGATCGGCGACGGCGTCGCGTAGCCGGATCGCGCCGTCGTCGGCCACCAGAGGATGGGCCGTCACGTCGGAGGCGAACAGTGAGACCGTGCCTAGCCCGCAGGCGTAGGGCAACGAAGGCAACGCCGCGGCCAAAGCCAGTCCGGCACGGATGCCGATCGAGGTATCCAACGCCGAACTTACGACGGCGGGCAGCCCGGCTTCGGACACGATGTCCAGTGCCCGCCGCACTCCGCCGAGCGGTGCCACCTTGACCACGATGAGGTCGGCGGCCCCCGCGCGGGCAACGCGAAGGGGATCGTCCTCTTTACGGACGCTCTCGTCTGCAGCTATCAGTACAGGAGTGCCTTGGGCTGCGAGACGTTGCCGCACTTCGGCCAGCCCTTCGATAGTGGGTACGGGCTGTTCTGCATATTCAAGCCCGACGTCGGCCAGGGCACCCAGCGCTGCCACGGCCTCCTCCACGTCCCATCCGCCGTTGGCATCGACGCGGATCGCAGCGTCCGGTAGGGCCTGCCGGACGGCGGTGACGCGGGCGACGTCGTCCGCCAGGGATTGCCCCCGTTCAGCGACTTTGACCTTGACGGCATCTACGCGTCCAAAGCGGGCCAGCACCTCGGGGACACCCTCGGCGGCGACGGCTGGAACAGTTGCGTTGACAGGGACGCTCTCGCGGAGCGCCGGCGGGAAGCCGAGCCACCCCGCTTCCAAGGCCGCCGCCAACCACCGCGAGGATTCGTCGTCGTCGTATTCGGGGAAAGGGCAGAATTCGCCCCAGCCCAGCGGACCTTGCACGAGCAGTGTTTCCCGTTCCGTGATGCCGCGGAACTTGACCCGCATGGGCAGCGATACAACGTGGGCGGAGTCGAGGAGTTCCTCGATCGAGGGCATGGCTGGAAGTGGCTCTGGCATAGAGCCACTCTAAACAATGACTATTGGGACCAGGACGACTATTCGGACCAGTATGACTATTCGGACCAGTACGTCTATTCGGACCAGTACGTCCGGATGTTCGCCAACGCGGCACTCAGTTCTTCCGCGGACAGCGTGAGGGAGCTTTCAGGCACCCCGAGCGCTTCCCATTGGGCCATGATCTGCGTGTCGGCCTCCACGGGCAACGGCCACAACCAGTACCGTGCCGATGCTTGGACCATCTCATCGTTGGCGGCGCCACCACCGCCGCCCAACACGGCAAGAACCGGCCCGGCCACGCCTTCATGCCGGGGAGCGAACGGGACGTCCTGCGTGGCAATCGCTTTGCCCCCATCGGCGTAGGAGATGCCCACCATCAGGCCGCTATCCCCTACTGTTCGCGACCCTGGATGGTTAAAGCCCTGGTCCATAACCTCACGCCATTGGGTGTCCGACTCTTCACGCCGCCGGACCGTCCATGTGAGGTCCAGCAGGCAGCCCGTGGAATACACCTCCACGAGTTTCACTGCCAGGGCCATCCGCTCACTGCTGTGGAGGAAGTCTCCAACGTGCACTACGCCCGGCAATTCGTTCGACGGCGGACCGGCCCAAGCTGGCCTGACCGGCTGGGGTTTGCGCGACCCTTGGGGCGATTCAGGCATGTCGTCGAAGAACGTCATAACCTATCCTTACACCGTCCCGCCGACGATGTAGAGGGCCACTTACAAAAGAGATGACACCGAACACGATATCCTCGACTTCACGACTCACTTTGGGGGACGCATGACGCAGCCTATGCCCGGTTCGACGACGCCAGCCGGTTGGTACCGGGACCCTGCTGATCCGCGCCAAGTCCGGTGGTGGGATGGGCAGGCATGGACTGCCCACTTCCGGCCTGCCGCACCGCAGCAGGGCCAATTCCAGCAGGGGCAATTCCCACAGGGCCAGTACCCGCAGGGGCCATACCAGCAGGGCCCCTACCAGCCGGCGCGCTACGTCCAGCCGCGAAACCAGCTCAGTGACAAGACCCCGGTATACAACCCCTTCATCTGGGTCATCACCTTCCTGCCATTGATCTCCATCTTGATACTGTCCACGTGGCAGCCACAATTCAGGTACATCACCACCCGCCAAGGCGTGCACACTATTGACCCTCTGTCGATGTACACCCCGGGCTACTTCCTGACCCTGATCTTTAGCTTCCTGGCTTGGGGGCTGATGGTCTTCTTGGCCTACCTGGACCACCAGCGGTTGCTGAAAATCGGCGTCGTACGACCATTCCACTGGGCTTGGGCTTTCCTGAACGGGGCGGTCTACGTGGTGGGACGCTCAGTGATCGTGCATAAAGTGGCGCCCAAGCGCGGGTTGCTGCCGGTGTGGGCGCTCATCGCCGTCTACGTGGTGGACATGGTGGCTGTGTCCATCTGGGTGTCCACGATGTTGCACTCGATGATGGCAGCGATGGGCTACTCGGTCGCAGCCTAGGGCGCCCGACGTCGTCCGGCGTCCCCCGTCTGTGTGGCAGTCTTAAGAGAATGAGTTACCAGCAATTCCGCGTGAGCGGCAGGTCGAGCAAACGGCCGCATCGGGAACGCGAGGCGGGCGCGGGTTCGGGCGTGCTGTTTACCTTGGCCACCGCGGCAAGCTTCCTCGGCATCGCCGCAACGTACTATTTCTTTGTCCGCACCACCGCCGGTCAATTCATCGACGAATCCGCATTGGTCGAAGCCACCGAATTGAGTGGCTCTGCGGGAAGGGCCTCCACGGAGTTCCTGGACCTCTTGCCCATGCTGTCGCTGGCGATCGCCGCCGTCGTGGTTCTTTTCGTGACCGTGGCCCGACGCCGTTGGAGGGCGGCGGGAATCGCGGTGCTTGCCTGCGTCGCCGCAAACCTCGCCACGCAGCTGCTGAAATTCGTCATCCCGGACAGGCCCGATCGGGGCGTCCAGACCCTTGAGCTGAACTCACTTCCCTCGGGGCACACCACTTTGGCGGCATCCGCGGCTGCGGCGGTTTTTCTGATGGTGTCGCCCCGATGGAGGCCCTTGGTTGGTTTCCTCGGAAGCACGTTCGCCGTGGCCACGGGTGTCTCTACCCTGATAAACCAATGGCATCGCCCGGCCGACGTCGTCGCTGCCTTCTTGGTGGTGGGCGCCGTCATGCTCCCCGCAGGGTGGCTCATTCTCCGCTCGGGCAGCAGTTGGAACGTGTGGGACGGATATGGCGAACACTGGGCAGCCTCGCGGCTCTGGGTGTGGCTTAGTGTCACATCGCTGCTTGCCGGCGTGGTGGTGGCAGCGTATTCGCTGTTCCAGATCCTTCCTGGGCTCAGCCAAGACAGTACCGTGGACTATTTCTGGGCCGGGACGGCCTTCATCGTAGTGGCAGGCTACGCAGCCGCCCTGGGTGGCACGTGGTTGTTTGGCAGGGCAGCACGCCGCATATAACTGACCCTGCGGCGTGCTGGCCCTGCCGGCTCGTCCCGACCGTGAGCCTTACGGCATCCGGTAAAGGAATGCAGCCATGGCATCGCGATTGATCGGGGAAAGCGCGCGGTAGCTCTTGGTAGTCGGCGTCTCCTGCCAGCCGGTGGAAATCTTCTGGTCCGCCAGCCATGTCATTTCCTTGTAGAACAGCTGGCCGGGGCTCACATCAAAGAATGGCGAGGTTGCCGGTGGAACGAAGTCCGGTTTGTTGGCCAGACGGTACAGGAAGGCAGCCATGGCATCGCGGCTGATCGAAGTCAGTGGCCGGTATGTGTGGGACCCATTCGATTCGATCCAACCGGATGAGATTCCTGTCTGGGCAAGCCACGACATTTCCTTGTAGAACGGCTGGGTGGTAGCGACGTCCGTGAACGGCGAGACAGCCGGCGGTGTGTAATCGGGAGAGCCTGCCATGCGGTACAGGAAGGCTGCCATGGCATCACGGGTGATCGAGGCCGAGGGGCGATAGGTCACGGATTTGTCAGCTTCAACCCAACCGGTGGAGATCTTCCGGTCGGCCAGCCACGCCATCTCCGTGTAGAACGGTTGGGTGGTGGTCACATCCGTGAACGGCGACTGGGCCGGTGCCGTGAAAGCGGGTCCCTTGGTGCTGAAGTACGCAGTCCACGCAGATTGGGCCCCGGCCAACAGCGCGAAGCCGCTATGTACCTTGGCCACCACCTTCACCTGGCCGCGCGCCGGGTAAGTTCCTGCCGGCGTCGTTGTTCCGTCCACCTGGTAGTCGAAGTTCGCCGAGGCAGGGATGGTGTACTTGTCGTCGGCCATGTACGGGGCGTCGGTGAAGGTCACCGGCTCGGGAGCCACGGCCTTGTCGGCAGTCACGACTTCTGCCGTGGCGTCGCTAGTGACCGACGTCGGCTGGTAACCGTCCTTGGTCGCGGTCACTGTTGCTGTGACCGTCGCGCCCGTGTCGGCTTCAGTCAGTGTGTACTGAGCGGCGGTAGCACCGTCGATGGGAACGCCACCTCGGGACCATTGGTATGCCAGGGATACGGGAGCCGGACCCCACGTGCCGGCGTCCACCGAGAGCATATTGCCCACATAGGCCGAACCGCTGATCACCGGAGTGGCCCGGGTCAGGGTTCCTGCCTGCACAGGAGACGTTGCCGCCGACGTCGCCGAGACCACCGGGAAATGGCTCTTGGTAGCTGTCACCGTCACGGAGATGGCCGCGTTTACATCGGCGGGGGCCAGCGTATAGGCGGGGCTGACGGCGTCGGGAATGGCTACCCCGTCCCGCTGCCACTGGTAGGCAACCGTTGCCCTGTCGATTCCCACCCAGTCTGCGGCGGTGGTGGACAGCGTGTTACCAACGGTAGGTTGCCCGTCGATGACAGGGACCTGCGATTGGAGAGGGGTAGCGTCCTGGGCCGTATTGCGCAGAGCCAGTCCTGCATTCACAAGGTTTACGCCGCCCGCGGTGGAGGCGGTGACCAGCATGGTCGCTCTGACTTCATCCGGTGTGTAGGCGGGGAACTTGGAGAGCATCAGAGCCGCGACGCCGGCCACATGGGGTGCGGCCATGGAAGTTCCGGCCTTCAGGTAATAGGCTTCGGCTCCGGCAGTGTCCGTGCCGTCATTTAGCGTGGAGACGATGCCATCAACGACATTGTTGGTCATGTCTCCGCCGGGAGCGTAGATATCAACTTTCGGGCCGAAGTTTGAGTAGTAGGCCTTGACGTTTGTCCGGGTGCTGGCACCCACTGCCATGACGCCCTGGCAATTCGCCGGGCTGATCTGGGAGGCGTCGATGTTGTCGTTTCCTGCCGCTGCCACTACCACTGCGCCTTGGCTTCGAGCGAAGTTCACGGCGTTCTGGTACGTGGAGGAGCAGGTTGCCTGGCCTCCGAGGCTGAGGTTGATCACACGAGCTGGATTGGCGTTGGCGGGAGCTCCGCTCACCGAACCGCCCGCGGCCCACCTGATGCCATCGGCGATGTCGGACGTGTAGCCACCACAGGTGCCGATAACCCTAACGGGTACGATCTTCGCCTGGGGCGCCACGCCGGCAATGCCCTTTCCGTTCCCGGCAACTGCCGCGATGATGCCTGCAACGTGGGTGCCATGCCATGAGGAATTCCGGGCAGCTTCACCGGACGCGCACAGGCCGGCCGACGTCGCGTCGCCCTCGTCCCGCGGGTTGGGGTCGCGGCCATCGCCGTCACGTGCCACCGCGGGGTCGCTGATCATGTCATAGCCGGGGAGAACGTTGGCGTCCAGGTCACTGTGCGGAAGAATCCCGGTATCGACCACGGCCACTACGCTGCCCTGACCTTGGCTGACATCCCACGCGCCAAGGACGTTGATTCCGCCTGTCCCCGCACCGAGGTTCCACTGATACTTGAACAGCGAGTCGTTCGGTGCAAGCGCCAGGGGCCTCATGATGGCGTCCGGTTCTGCGTATTGCACGCTGGGATCGGCTGCCAGGGTCGCCACCAACTTCTTGGCTTCCGGGCCGCCGAGCTTGCGGTCAGTGCGCACCACTTGCTCGCCCGAGCCCGTGGTGCGTACCTTCTTTACCGGCACGCCCACCGCATTTGCGGCCTGGTTGAAGGACTTCTGAGGATCGACGGACTGAATGCCGGCCCGGTCCTTGAACTTCACTATGAACTGGTCCGTAGGAATGGTGGTTGAATCAGTCCCCGGCGTCACCGGCCCCGCGCTCGGCGTGGGAGCCGGCGTTTCGGTTGCCGCCGCCGGGAGGGCGGGAAGTGCCGTCCCCAACAGGGCGGCCACACTGACAAGAATGAGACGTGAGCGTACTGCTCTCCGGTGGTCTCGCATATATTTTTTCGCCCTTTTGCTCTAGCGCCCCCAAAGAGCACCGAAAAATGGCCGCGAACGCAGCTTGGTTGAGTTTATCCAGAGAGGTGACTTTCCTGTGAATCTCCGGTGAGTTTCGTCACCGGTGAGTCGCAGGGGTCTCCTCAGTAGTTCCGTCGGTGCTTGAGGCGGGGAATTGCGACGGCGAACACGGCCGCCGCGGCAAACCCTAGGACGCCCGTGGCCCAGATCCCTG
This sequence comes from Arthrobacter sp. SIMBA_036, assembly GCF_046535135.1. NCBI lineage: Bacteria > Bacillati > Actinomycetota > Actinomycetes > Micrococcales > Micrococcaceae > Arthrobacter > Arthrobacter sp. SIMBA_036. The sequence goes on along the minus strand of NZ_JAWRXG010000010.1, from coordinate 144,389 downwards.
CGGAGAGCGAGACTGCAGCCGTCAGCCCGGAAAGCAACACCGGCCCACCCGTGGACCCGGAGTCGGAGATGAAGCGCCAAATACCCAGAAAATGACTGCGCCCGTTATCCGGCGAGAAATCGGCACCCAGGGTCATAATCAGTCCGGAACTGATGCCATTGCCGAACCCGATCAACAGCGCAGCGAGCAGCAGGGACACAAATCCCCCGGTAAAGGGGATCAGTATCAGGGCTGCACCCATGATCAGCGTGGAAGGAACGGCCACCCACTGCCGGCCCTTGCGGTCCATGAGCTTGCCTGCCGGGTAGAAGACCAGCATGTCGATCGCCCCGGAAAGGCCATAGAGCAACGACGCGTGCGTAGCGTCGAGCCCCAGGTTGTCAGCCCACAACGGGATCACCACTTGCCGCGAAGCACGCAGCGCACTGAGCAGAAGGATGCCGAAACCCACCGTCAGGAATACTCCTGCATGGGAAACCGCCACGCTCTTCAACGTCGACGCCGGAGGCCGGGGGCCGCCGTCGGACGCGTCAGGGATCACTAGGTCCGGGATGGTGAGCGACAATATTGCCGCCGCCATCATTCCCACGAATCCCACCCAATAAGCCCCGCTGATCCCCGCGAACTGCATCACTCCGGCGCCGATAAACGGTCCAATGAAGATACCGATCCTGGTGACGCCGCCCAGCGTGGACAGGGCCCTCGCCCGGAACATGACCGGAACTGCCTCAGTCAGGAACTTCTGCCGGGCCAGGTTGAAGACACTGGCGGACATCCCCACCAACGTCATGGCGACGGCCAGTAACCAGATCCCGTTGCCCATGTGCGGCGCGAACGCAGCCGCACCGAGTGCGATCGCACCTGCAGCACCGGCTCCGAAAATTGCCCACCGTTCACCGAACTTCATGGTGATGATGGACGCCGGAATGTTGAAGATCCAGGAACCGAGACCTATCAGTGTCACGACCAGGGCAGAGACAGCAACCGAAGCTCCGAGGTCCCGAGCCGAAAGTGCGATGATCGGAAGCACCGCCCCCTCGCCTATACAGAACAAAAGCGCGGGCCCGAACGCCGGGAGCGCGATGCTGCGGAGGCTGAAGTTTTGGTTCGCTTGGGTGGTGGTCATCGCCTTCATCCTATGACCGCGGCGTCACCGGCCCGTAGTTGCCGCGGTTCCGTTTCCGGGACCGCGGCAACTTCAGTGTGGAACGGTTACCCAGGAATCAGGCGTTGGCGGCTGGCTTCCTCTGGCTGGCGGCCGCGAAGGCCAGGCCCAGGAGCAACAAGCCGACGGCCCAAGCGATCACTGCGGCATTCAGACCGGTGCTGGCCAAGGCGCGGGAGCTTCCGACGACGGCGGCCGCGGGCGCTGCCAGAACGGCACCTTGGGCGGCGCCGGTGATAGCGGCAGCAGCCTCCACTCGAATTCCGGCGTCAGCCGCGCCGGTGCTCAAACCTGCTGTAATAACGCCTTCGGTGAGCCCACCCATGGCCGGGGTGCTGATGACGTTATCGGTCGGAGCGCCGCCGTTGCCAGCGCCGCCGTTGTTCGAGCCGCCGCTGTTGATGCCGCCGCTGTTGGTGCCGCCAGCAGGAGGGGTGGCAACCGGGGGCGTGGCTACTGGAGGGATGACTGCCGGAGGGGTCACTCCACCGGCGGAGGCACCACCGATACCAAGGGTTGCGGAGCCGACGCTCACGGGAACAGTAACCGGGATGACCAGCTGGGTGCCGGAGACGACTCCGTTATCGCCGGATGTTGTGCCCCCGTTTGAACCAGCCGGAGTTGCTGCGCTGGGAGTTCCAGCGGAACCCGCAGTGAGTACCGAATCACCCAAGGCGCTTGCCGACGTCGAACCCACGCCCACAGGAACCGTCACCGGAGCAACTACCTGCGTCCCCGAACCGATACCGCCGGAGCCACTAGTTGTGGCCCCGGAGCTTGAGCCTGTTGCCGGAGCAGTGGACGAGGCTGGACCCGCCGCAGTGGAGCCCCCCAACACACCCACTGACGACGAGCCCAGGTTTACGGGCGCCCCAATCGGCGCAGCTACTTGCGTTCCTGAACCGATGCCGTTCGAGCCGCTAGTCGTTGAGCCAGCCGGGGCCGAGCTTGAACCTGCTGCCGGAGCGGTGGACGAGGCCGGAGCTGAACTAGCCGACGAATCCCCCAAGACACCCGCCGACGTCGAACCGACAGTCACGGGAACGGTCACCGGAGCGACCACTTGCGTGCCCGAACCGACGCCCTTCGAGCCATTGGTCGTGGCCCCTGCCGGAGCCGAAGCTGCCGGAGCAGTGGACGAGGCCGGAGCTGAACTAGCCGACGAATCCCCCAAGACACCCGCCGACGTCGAACCGACAGTCACGGGAACGGTCACCGGAGCGACCACTTGCGTGCCCGAACCGACGCCGCCCGAGCCACTGGTCGTGGCGCCCGCCGGAGCCGAAGCTGCCGGAGCAGTGGATGACGATGCCGGGCCCGTCGCAGTGGAACCCCCCAACAAACCCACTGACGACGAGCCCAGGTTTACTGGCGCAGTAATCGGAGCGACTACTTGCGTACCTGAGCCAATGCCCTTGGAACCGCTGGTAACGGCTGCCGGCGCGGCTCCCGACGTTCCCGATGGGGCGGCGGTGCTGGAAGTCGCTTTCGAGGTGCCGAGGACTCCCAGCGAAGTGCTGTTGACGTTGACTGGAGCGGTAACTGGCGCCACCACTTGGGTGCCGGAAAGGGTTCCGTTGTTACCACTGGTGGTGTCGGCGGCATTGGCCGCCGTCGCGCTGAGGACGATGACGCCCCCAGCAAAGCAGGTGCCGATCAGGCACGTGCGGATGGTCGTATTCATGGTGGTCTTCTCCTGAAGTTTTAGGTTCCAGAGACGTCCGGTTCCGGAGCGCCCAATGTGCCTTATGCCGCGCAACAATCAGCGGCTGGCTGGGAACCTAGTCAGGAGAGGAGCCAGGGTCAGAGAAGACCGGGGCTGGTGATTCTTGGTAGCTGGCCGCGTTTGGGCCGGTAAGTAGGTCTGCAGGAATAATCAGTGCGCCGTGAAGGAAGGCAGCTGCGGGGCCCGGAGGGCCGTTCTGCGAACTGCTGAAGCCCGCGCCAGTGGCACCAACGGGTACTGTGCCGGGGCCGACCGGAAAGTTTGAGGGGTCTGCCGGCGTCGGCTGTGCCCACTCCGCATCGAGAACGGTGGTGATACCGGCGGCCGCAAAATTGCTCCCGGCCTGGGATGTCGCAACCTTGCCGAACCCAGAAGTCCGAGCCGTCGCGCCACGTCCCGCTGCCGCTTCGGTAACCGCGATGGCGGCGGAACTTTCGACGCCGTCACCGGTCGCCTTAACCGCGTCGGGCAGCGCCGGGAGCAGCGACCCTGGGTCCGTCGTCGTCGGAGGAGTAGCAGTCATTGGCGGAACAGTAACCGGGAGGATCGCAGCGGGCGGCGTCAGTGAACCAACCGGCGGAAGAACGGCGCCGATCGCACCGACAACGGGATCAACAACCGGGTTCACACCATCAGTCACCGGGGTCAGCTGGACGGGTTCCACTGCCTGGTTGACCGGGGGAACCACAACCTGCACCGTGTGGTCTATTGCACCGGCGGCAGGAACCACCACGGTATTGACCACGCCGCCAACCGTACCGGCGGGAACGACGCTGCCTACCGCCGGGGCCGAACCCGCCAGGTGGTCCACGCTGTTGCTCACTTGGTGGACGATGGGTGCTACTGCCGGCACGGGAACGTGAACCGCTCCATTTGTCGCCGCTTCCTTTGCCACCAGGGCCTTGACGGGCGCGGGCAACGGAACATTGGGCACAGGGATACTGATGGCAGGACCGGAGGAGACAGTGGACGAAATGGTTGCGGTCAGTCCATCCGTGAGCGAGTGCTTGCCTGACGTTCCTGAGTCAGCGCTTGCGGCTGTGGCTGAGAGGACCATCCAGAGGGCCGTCCCAGCGCCCGCGACCATGACAGAGCGGAGAATGCTGGTAGCACGCGGGAATGCGCGTGAACCCGTCATCTCGACACCCCCAGGTAGTCGCGAAACCGATGGTCGCCTTCATCCTAAAACCCCTGGCAGCAATTAGTCCATGGTTAGGAGGAACCAATCACGAAAATTGTAAGGAACCTGTCATGAGGGGTAGGAGCCGGTGGAGCTAGGGCCGAAATCCGGTGTGGCCAAGGAAACCCGTCCGTGTTGGGCGTTGGTTTCCTGGAGCCTCTTGATGAACCAGCGCGACTGTTCAGGACCGTAGGGCAGCACCGGAATGGCCTTGGTGGCATCGGAGGGCATGTCACGTATGGACTGGGTGGCTTGGCGTACGGCTGTACCCATGGTGTCCGCCATGGTCTTAACAAAACTGTCGCTGGCTGGTTTGCCGTGTCCCGGGACCAGGAATTCGTAGCGGTGCCGGAGCGCGGAGATGTGCCTCAGGGCATCAGCCCACTCCTCGGGATAGGAATCCTCGAAGGACGGGTAAGCGCCGTGCTCCACCACATCGCCCACGTACAGCGTCGAGGCGGTGCCCACCATCAGGTCTCCGTCGGTGTGCGCGCGGCCCAAGTAGAAAAGGGTCGCCGTGATTCCACCGAGGTCCACGAGAACCGGCTGGTCACGAACAAGGGCGTTAGGGACCACAATCCCGACGGCGTCGCCCTCCCCCGCGGCCATCTCGGGTTCGTTGGTGGCTACGAAGCGGCGCTGATTGTCGCCGTCGCGTTCGATTGCCGCTGCACAGTTGGCGTGGGCCCAAAACTCCGTGACGCCGTCGTCCGCGAAAACCGCGTTCCCAAAGAAGTGGTCATAGTGGGCGTGGGTGTTCACCACCACCAGCGGCAGCTGCGTCTTCTCGCGGACAGCAGCGAGGATCTCCCGGCCCTGACGTGGGCCGCAACCGGTGTCTATCACCATGGCAAGCTCAGAGCCCACCACAAGCCCGGTGTTAAGTAACGATCCCTCGGTTTCCAAGACGTAGTTGTCCGGTCCAAGTTCGAGCCAAGCTGACAATGAGTTCTCCGTATCAGTGCAATCCGGCGATGTTCAGGCCTCTACTCTACCCACGGAACCCTGCTGGCTGATGGAAGACCGGCTGTGCGTTGGCTAGGGATTGGTGCCCGGCTCAGTGCCTCAGCAACCTCAGCCACCGCGCCAGCCGGACTACCCGGCTGGACTCCAGGGCCCCGAGTTGTAGCCGGAGTTGAGCGGTTTCAGCCTCAACGGCAGCCAAGGTAGCGGTGGTGTCCTCGAGTGCATGGGTCAGCCGGAACAATTCCACGGACTGGTGGCCAATATGCGATTCGTTGTTCGCTGTCAGCTTGGCTGCCACAGGGTGCTCTCCGGAATCCAGTTCCGGAAAAGCCGGCGCCAAAGTGGCCAGGACCGGAGCTTCTTCGGACGCACCCCTGAGGGCACGGACGACGCCGTCCCACCAGTTGCCCTGGAAGCGGCCTTGCGCCGGGGCCAGCTCTAGAAGGTATGCGCGGATCTGGTCCCTTCGGCTCCAGAATTCATCCACGAATTCGTCAAATTCTGGGGTCACCATATGACGCAGGGACCTCAACGTGTGGCCGAGGCCCCAGTTGGCCAGCGCACCGCCCAGCCGGACTTCTCCGTAGTAATCCACAGCGAGTCCGAGGCATGGCACACCCGCCGAGAGGGCAAAGACAATCGGGTGGTACCGGCTCGCAACCACCAATTCGGCCTGTGCGGTCAGGGCGGCGGCCTCTTCCGCCGTGAACTGCCCGCACACGGTGACCCTGTCCCACGTCATGCGACGCCGGATATCCTCGTGAGTTTCGATGTCCAGATCCGCCTTGCCGGGATGCGACATGTGCGGAATCATCACGACGTCGAGATCGCCGGCCTTTGCGATTCTGTCCAGCAGCTCTGCCACACGCTGGTTGAAGTCATCCTTGTCCATGGCGCCGGTTCCGCCTGCGAAGCTGGCCACGACGAATGGCCGCTCCGGACTGGGCGAATACGTAGGCGACGCTGAGGACGGCTCGGGGCGGCTGGTCGGATCGCTGATGAGGAAGCTGGCATCGTCCAGGGTGAGGCCTGCCGGGACTCCGGCGTCGCGCATCATCTGGAGGGACGTGCGCTCGCGCACGCTGGACAAGGCCGCGGAGCGGAATAGCTCCAGCGCTGTGTCGTAGTCCGGCCCGGTAAGCACGGGGCCAACAGTTTGCCCGGAGATGACTAACGGCTTACCCAATGCCTTGGCGATTGCTCCCACCGCAGCACGCTCATAGAGCAGCCAACCGTACGGCGAGTTCATGTTGCCGCCGCCGGCGATCACCACGCCGTCCGAGGATGCAATCGTCTGGATGAGAGGGTGGACCTGGTCATCGGAGGGCAGCGCAGTGGAGTCCCCCGCGAGGACGGACTGAATTTCCTTGAGGTACGTTTCGCGACGGTTGGGGGGCCACGGGAATTCCAGCGTCTTCACGGCGGCAGTGCCGTACAGCCGGGTGCTTTCCTCGGGATTTCGGGACAGCAGGGTTATATCCCTGATTCCCCTGGACTGGAGCTCAGCCACTGCGGCGTGGGTCATCGCCTCGTCGCCAACGTGGTAAACGGGCTGGCCAATATCTCCAAGAACTACGATTCGCACGATTCCCCGGTGGTAGAAGGCAAAAGCAGTACCAAGCTTAATGGGTGTATCGCGTTCCAGTTGACCACGTGCCGCTCTCCTGGACGCCCACCGTTCTACACTGGGTAGAAAGATTGAAGTGGTTGATGCGGAGGAAACGTTATGGGTCGTTGGTCCGCTAAGAGGCCGTTGAGGGGTCTGGCGCTGGTGATGGCACTGTTTGGTGCGTCGGTGGCGCTGGCCGTGGGCTCTGCTGCTCCGGCATTGGCACACGACGTGCTTGAGGCTACAGATCCGGCAGACGGGTCTGTGCTGACCCAGGTCCCTTCGGCGGTGCACCTGACATTCGACCACACCCCGCTCGCCCTCGGTTCCGAAATCCTCGTCAAGGATCAGTCCGGGACCAACCAGTCCGATGGTCCCGTGAGCATCGTGGACAACAACGTCACGCAGAACATCAAGTCCGGCGCACCGGCAGGCAAGTTCACCGTGGTCTGGCGGGTCGTATCCTCGGACTCGCACCCCATCGAGGGGACGTTCACGTTCACCGCGGGAACCCCGAACGCTTCATCGGCAGCCTCGACGGCAGCGACTTCGGCGTCCACGGCGGCATCCACGACGGCGGCGCAGTCACCGCAGTTCCCTTGGGGCCTCGCCGTGGGAGCTGTGGTGGTGCTCGCCGGCCTCATCGCGGTGGGCGCATACGTACGGCGGCGGCTCCGCACTGAGGCCAATGATTAAGTCGTTCGGTGGAAACGCCTCCACCGGATTGTAAGATCTTTCAGATGCCTGTTGGCTTTTCGATGATTCCCTGAAAGGAGCGCCGGTGACTGCACGCGCTTCTTTCCGAATGCTCCGTACGGGGGTCATTGGCTCAGTCGTCTTGGGTTTGGCGGCCGGTGGTCACTTGGCCGGCGGCGGAGTCCTTCCCGAGCCTGTCATTTTGACGGCGTTGTGCGCCCTGACGATGGTCCCGGTGGCCGTCCTTACCCAGTTCCGGCTGTCCTGGCCCGCGCTGATCGGGCTCCTGGGCGCCGGGCAGTTGTGGCTTCACTGGTCCTTCAACGCGTTTTCCGCCTCGCTTGGCCCCGCGGATTCGGCGACGCCGGTACTCACCGCGCACGCGGACCACTCCGCAGCCTCGACCATCCAGGCCCTGCACACCATCATGCCGACTCACAACGTCGACGACGGCGGACTCCTCATGCTGGCTGCCCACGTTCTGGCCACGCTCGGGACAGCACTGGTGCTGGCGCGAGGCGAAGAATCCTTGTGGGCCGTGGCCGCGTGGCTGCGCCCAATCATCCGCCTGCCACGCCCGGTACCCCTCAGGACACCCCAAGTCGCGCATCCGTTCCTTGCACCGCCGGTTCCGCTCCGCAGCCGGCTCGGCCTTCGCTTGCCCTCCCGGCGGGGACCGCCGTCAGTGCTGCACGCCGCCTGAGCCGCTTCTCACTGTGGAGAAAGTCCGCCGCGGCAACGCGCTGCAACAGCGCAATGATTCAACAGCACACTTCATTACCCTTTACTCCTTGTGAAAGGCACATCCCTGCCATGAAAAACTCCATCCGACGCACCATCAAGACCACCTCGGCAGCCGTCATGGCTGCCGGCCTGTTGGCCTTCGGCGTCTCCGCCGCGTCAGCCCACGTCAAAGTGGATCCTGACGATCCCGCAGCTGGCGGGTACACGCACCTGACCTTCAACGTCCCGAACGAATCCGCCAAGGCCAAAACCAGCAAGATCCAGGTATCGCTCCCCACCGATACACCGTTCAACTCGGTGTCGGTTAAGCCCATCGACGGCTGGAAGGCCAGCCTCGTCACCACCACCCTGCCCAAGCCGGTCACAGTATCCGGAACTACCCTGACCAAGGCTGTCACTTCGGTGGTCTGGACTGCTGACAAGGCGCACGAGATTGGCGTGAACGAGTACCAGTCGTTCTCCCTTTCCGTTGGCGTCCTGCCGGCCGAAGGCACCACCATCACGCTTCCGGCAACCCAGACCTACACTGACGGCACCGTAGTTAAGTGGGACCAGAAGGCCGTTGACGGCCAGCCTGAGCCTGAGCACCCCGCGCCGTCGTTCGTCACCACCGCAAAGGACGGCGCGACGTCGGCATCCACCACGGCCGCTTCGGCGTCCACGTCGGAGAACGGCGGCCGTACCGCAGGCTGGGTTGGATTTGGCGCCGGCCTGCTCGGTCTTATCGCTGGCGTGATCGCGCTCATCCGTACCCGTCCGGCCAGCAAGCGAACCCGTAAGAACGCGGGCACCGCTGCTGACACCGTAGATGCAAGCAACCAGACGGTGAGCTCAGAGAGCCCGGAGCACGCCGCCAAGTAACGGTAGCAAGACGCGTTAAACATCTGTGACCAGCTGGAAGGCTGGTCACAGATGTTTAACTCTCTTTTTTAGTGTCAGGGCTCTGGCACTTACATATCCGCGAGCGCCCCGCCCGGGTTTTCGATAGCGTCCGCAACGTATCGCAGGAAGCCCGCGGCCGTTTCGCCGTCGCAAACCCGGTGATCGAAGGCGAGGGTCAGTTCGGTGACCTTGCGGACGGCAAGTTGGCCGTTGACCACCCAAGGTTTGTCGATGATGCGGCCCACTCCGAGCATGGCGACTTCGGGGTAGTTGATGATCGCGGCTGAGCCGTCGACGCCGAACACTCCATAGTTGTTCAGCGTGAAGGTGCCGGAGCCCAGTTCGGTGGGCGTCGCTTTGCCTTCACGTGCGACGGCGGTCAGGCGGCGGATCTCGGCGTCCAGTTCACGCGCACTGAGGGTGTGGGCGTTACGGACGGAGGGGACGACGAGCCCGCGATCTGTTTGGGCTGCGAAGCCGAGGTTGATCCCGTCGAAGCCAACAATTTCCTGGGAACCGTCCGCAGTGGTCTCAAAACGCGTATTGAGCGCCGGGTACTTTTTTAACCCAGCCGTGACAAATCGAGCAATGAAAGCCAGCAGGCCGGGAGTGTCCTGCGGCGCGCGCTTCTTGAGTTCGGCGCGCATCTCGAGCAGCGCGGTCGCATCGACGTCCACCCACACTGTTGCCTCAGGGATTTCGGAGCGGCTGCGGGTCATGTTGGCCGCAACGGCTTTCCGGACACCCCGAACAGCCGTCCGGGAGGAAACGGCCAACCCTGTGCGTCCGTCCAGCGAACCCTCGGCAGCTGCTTGAGCCGCAGCGGCAGGTACGTTCGGAGCAGCCGCTGGAGTCTCCGGCGTGGAGATCGCAGCTTCCACGTCGCGGCGCATGATCAGCCCGCTGGCACCGGAACCATTGATGGCATCCAGCGACACACCGTGGTCCCGAGCCATCTTCCGCACCAGCGGTGAGATCACGGCACTGAGCTTTCCCGGGACTCGTGTCCGGGACACCAGCGGTTCAGCTGGCTCAGTCACGGCAGGTTCGGGCGCGCGGTCGACGACGGCGATGCTCCCCTTCCGCGGGCGGGTCCGGCCGCCGGTTGCTCCCCCAGGGGTGCCATAGCCGATGAGCACGTTGCCGGAGCCCGCCTTCTCCTCGGTCCGGTAGGTCTCCGCTGCAGCGTCGGCGGCGGGTGTTACCTCGACTCCCGTGGACACAGCGGACGGTCCGTCGGAATAAGCCGCAGGAGTGGCCGGAGCCTGGGCGGCACCTACCCGGGCAATCGAGATCAGCGGCTTGCCGACGTCGAGCGTTTCGCCGGCCGCTCCGTGGAGCTCGGCCACCGTGCCGGCATAAGGTGAGGGCACCTCAACCATGGACTTGGCGGTCTCTACTTCGGCGATGGGCTGGTCCACACGGACCTCATCGCCCACAGCGACGAGCCAGTTGACCAACTCCGCCTCCGTGAGGCCTTCTCCGAGGTCCGGCAGCCGGAATACCTGCAGATCTGAACTCATGGCTAGTCCTCCCACTGGAGATCGTCGACGGCGTCGAGGATACGGTCGACGCTTGGCAGGTAGTAGTGCTCCAGCTTGGGAGAAGGGAACGGAACATCGAAGCCAGTTACCCGGAGGATGGGGGCGGCGAGGTAGTGGAACGCCCGCTCCTGGACCCGGGCCACGATCTCCGATGACACGGACGCGAACCCGTGCGCCTCGGCGATCACGACGGCGCGGCCGGTCTTACGCACGGACGCGCAGACGGTCTCGTCATCGAAGGGGACGAGGCTGCGGACGTCGATAACTTCCAGCGAGCGGCCCTCTTCGGCGGCGGCAGCGGCGGCGGCGAGGGCTGTAGGGACGGAGGGACCGTAGGCGATCAGCGTCGCGTCAGTCCCGGGACGTGCGACGGCGGCGCGGCCCTCGGTGGAGGTCCCGGCGTCGTGCTCTGCGCGCAGGGCACCCAAGTCCACCTGGTCCTTGGACCAGTACAGCTTCTTGGGTTCCATGAACATGACGGGATCATCGGAGTCGATGGCTTCGCGGAGCATCCGGTAACCGTCAGCCACGGTGGCCGGCGTGTAAACCTTCAGGCCGGCAGTGTGTGCGTAGTAGGACTCGGAGGAGTCGCAGTGGTGCTCCACTCCCCCGATGCCGCCCGCGTAGGGGACGCGGATGACCATGGGCATTTTCAGGGCGCCCTTGGTGCGGTTATGCATCTTGGCCACATGGCTGACGATCTGTTCGAAGGCCGGGTAGGCGAAAGCATCGAACTGCATCTCGATGACGGGGCGCATGCCGTTGATGGCCATGCCCACTGCCATGCCCACGATGCCGGATTCTGCCAGCGGCGTGTCAAAACAGCGCTGTTCCCCGAACTCGGCCATCAGCCCGTCGGTGATGCGGAAAACTCCGCCGAGTAGGCCGACGTCTTCACCGAAAACGAGGACGGACGGGTCTGCCCGCATCGCGTCGGCCATTGCCGTGTTGAGCGCCTTGGCCATGGTGAGGCTCTGCGGTCCCGTTGCCTCGGCAGTTGCTGCCGCGGATGCTGCCGCGCTGGCCGTGGCCGCGCTGACGTTTGCCGTGGTGGTGCTGGTGGCAGTGGTGGTGACGGTCATTTTGCGCTCTCCGTTCCGGAGTTATCGGTGTTACCGGCGCTTTCAGCGCGGGCGAGTTCGCCGGCGAGCATGTCGGACTGTTCCTTCAGCTGAGGTGTGGGCTTGGAGAAGACGTATTTGAAGAGGTCCAGGGGCTGCACCGGGACGTCCTCGGCCAGGCCTTCACGGAGCTGCGTGGCCACGGATTCTGCGTGCTCGGCGATCCGGTCCGATACGGCGTCATCCAGCAGGCCTTTGTCCGTGAGATACGCCTTCATCCGTGTCAGCGGGTCCTTGGCCTGCCATTCGGCCACTTCGCTGTCGGGACGGTAGCGGGTGGCGTCGTCGGCGTTGGTGTGGGCCTGCATGCGGTACGTGTGGGCTTCGATCAACAGTGGTCCGGAGCCTTCCCGCGCCAGTTTCACGGCCCGGTCCATCACGGCCATCAGGGCCACCAGGTCGTTGCCGTCCACGCGCTCCCCGGCCATGCCGTAACCCACAGCCTTGTGGGCCAGCGACGGCGCCACGGATTGGTGGCTCAGCGGTACTGAGATGGCGTACTTGTTGTTCTGCACGAAGAAGATGACAGGGAGGCGGAAGACAGCGGCGAAGTTGAGGGCCTCGTGGAAGTCGCCTTCGCTGGTGGCGCCGTCGCCGCACATGGCCATCACCACGGTGTCTTCGCCGCGTAGCTTCGCAGCATGCGCCACCCCGACGGCGTGCAGCAGCTGGGTGGTCAACGGCGTGCACTGGATGCCGACGTTGTACTTCTTGGGGTCGTAACCACTGTGCCAATCCCCACGGAAGATGGTCATGGCCTCCACCGGGTCCACGCCGCGGGTCATGACGGCGACGGCGTCGCGGTAGGTGGGGAACAGCCAGTCACCCTCCTGGAGGCACATGGCAGCAGCGACCTGGCAGGCTTCCTGCCCATGGCTGGACGGGTAGACGGCCATCCGGCCCTGCCGGACCAACGCCGAGTTCTGGTCGTTGACGCGACGCCCGACGACGAGCCTCTCGTAGGCGGCCATCAGTTCAGAGTCGCCGGGTGTGGGGTACTCGTGGCCAGGTTCGGTGCCTTGCTCATCTTTGGAACGGAGGGTGCCATCCGGGTTCACCATCTGGATCTGGTGCCGGGCGGGAAGCATGTAATCCTCAACGCTGATGCCGAACTTTGCCCGAACGTCACCAGCTTGGTCCCCTGCTTCCGTTTCCGGCGCAGAGTGATCTGCGTGGATCGTCATTGGTCCATCCTTCTCTAGCCACTATGTGCTTCCAGTATGTTCCTCGAGGATGTTTCGTATCCAGCTTTCGGCAGAATCATGGAAAGCCTTGGAATATTTGACTACTCTGAAAGACGAATTGTATTTGTGAGCTGGGTAACGTGCCTGAGCTGTAGACGAATTGGAGGCAGCCGTGAGTGAGGCCGAAGCAGAGCAGGGCGCCGTACCACTGGACACGGTGGATCGGGACATCATCCGTGAGCTGACCGCGGACGGACGCATGTCCATCACCCAGGTCGCTGAAAACGTCCACATCAGCCGGGCCCACGCCTATACGCGCATCGCCCGGCTCACCGGTGAAGGTGTCCTGACCAAGTTCACCGCGCTGGTGGATCCCATCAAAGCAGGGCTTCGCTCCTCGGCCTACGTGACGTTGAAAGTCCAGCAGCACTCTTGGCGCGAACTCAAAGAACAGCTCAGGGCCATCCCAGAAATCCATCACATTGCGCTGGTAGGTGGCGACTTCGACGTCATTCTCCTGGTCCGCGCCACGGACAATATTCACCTTCGACGTGTGATATTCGACCAATTGCAGTCCATGGACGGGGTTCTGGATACCCAGACTTTCCTTGTTTTTGAGGATGTTGACACGCGCTAGGGGCGAGCGGGCAGTCACAAGCTGGAGGCAAACCCACATTGAGGAACCTTAGACTGGCCCCATGCCCATCAACACCGCCTCCTCCGCGCGTGGGCTCAGCATCGCAGCAATATGCATCTTCCTGGGGCCTGTGCTCTGGCTGATCGCGTCAATCCAGTTCTTCTACAACCCTCCCCAGGTCCCTCCGCACCAGAGCGACGCGATCGTGGTGCTCGGCGGCCTCAGCAGGGAGCGCCTGCCGGCCGCGCAGCAGCTCCAAAGCCAACTTGGCATCCCCGTCCTGGTTGTCTCCACCACGGGCCTTTCAGGAAACGCTGAAAGCGACGAGCTCTGTAACGATGAACAAGGCCAGCCCGGCTTGATTTGTTTCCGTCCGCAGCCGCTCAATACCAGGGGCGAAGCCGATGCCTTGGCTGCGCTGATCAAGGAACATGGCTGGAAATCGATCACCGTTGTCACCTCTGACTATCACGTCATCCGCGCCGGGACCCTGATCCGGCAGTGCACCGCCGTCGAGGTCCAAATGGTTGGTTCTGAACCCGATCTCTCCCCGGCCGCGTGGCTGGACAGGTTCGTAGTGGAAACCGGCGGGTTGTTGGACACGTGGGTGCGGCCGGAGTGCTCTACTCAGTCAGGCTGACCAGGCCCGGAGGCTCTCGGCCCATGTGACTTAACCAGTAAAGACCCATGTGACTTAACCAGTAAAGATATGCCGTTGAGCTGACACACTAAATTCACTTTTAGCACTTCGATTTCGGCTGTGTTTTACGCGTGAAGATATCAGTCAAAGTATTGAGTTTTACGCCGCCACGGCGCCATCCTTTCCCCATAGGTCCAAGGTCTCACCCTACGAGCCCAAGGATCCCCCGTGGCAAAGTTAAAGGTAGAGACGCCCTCCCGCACCACTAACCCTGCCCCACACATCACCGCCACCCTTTTGGCCGTGTTCGCACTGCTGGTCAGCATCCCGACTGCGCTCCCTGCCCAGGCCGCAGGCGCACCGCCCGTCTATCCAATTAGCGGCTATTTCATCTATGGCAGCACCAACGATGCCACTAACATGTCCAAATTGACGGATATAAAGTCAGTAGGCGGGGACACCATCATTACGTTCGGATCGCTTTTGAAGCCGGCCACCCTAGCCTCAGTCCCCGCGTCCTGCACCATCGGGGGCGTCAACTGCGCCACAGCGGCCACGTCCGGCGTCAAAGTGAATCGGTACTTCACGTACTCAGACGGGAACTCCTGGGGCGCGCCGGCGCTAATCTGCCCTCGCGACAAGACGGTCACCAGTGGGAACACCGTTTACACAATCCTCGTATTCCCAACCGTGGGCACAACCTGCACATCTTCCAACGGCCTGTACGACGTTGTCGTCATCAACGGCGGAACCACTTCCATCTCAGTCTCTGTGGCCAAGGCGGCAACAACACTTGGTATGAAGTACTACACGGGCATGCCTGCACCTGTGAAGAGAGCGGACATCACCTATCTCGTTGATCTCTCGTACCAGTCAACACTCACCGCATTCACTAACCGCTTTCTCCAGTACGAAGGCAAAGTCAACAACGTTCCCGGGCTAGCGGGGTTCTACCACCACACTGAGATGCCACTCAGTGACAGCCCCATCTGGGCACCGGTCCTCGACGTCTACAAGCTCCAGAACGCGGCGATAAGGAAATACATGCCTACGCGTGCCGCCGTCATAAGTCCGTATCTGGACACTCGGATAGCTTCCGCAGCGAACATCACGCCGGATGAGGCTGGCCGGGCGATTGCCGACATTGCAGCTACAGCCAACGGAGTTTCACTGGCTATTGCCGTACAGGATGGGATGGGGACTGGGAAAACCGGAGCCTTCTTCGGCAATGAAAGCGGTAGTAGCGTGGATCAGTACGCAGCGTCCGTAGTTGGCAGCGGCTCATGGGGAAGCAAGTATCTGGCACCCAACCGGGATTATTTTGCCGCGATGGCTGACGGCGTCGACGGAACCGGGACGCAGCTGTGGGCAAACTTGGAAGGCATGGCGCCAGCGACCTCGCAGAACCCCTGTGACACCAGCCTTCGGGGCCAGACGACCAAGCCGCGTGTTGACAGGCAACTCCAGCAACTCGGCAACAGCCCCACGAAGATCATCTCTTTCATGTGGGACCCGTATTACACGTGTACGGGAACGTTCACACCCATGTTCCAGCGAATGAAGACTGCAAGCGCCACTCCGGTCATTACGGACTCAATCTTCTATGGAAACGGGGATGTTCTCGTCACGGGGGAGAATTTGAGCGGAGGCACCGTTCAGGTGAGGTGGACAGACGTCTATGGCCAAACCTTTAACAAGACAGCTCCAGCAACAAGCTACAACCCGAATTACGGCACGCAGCAAGGCATAAATCCTCGGATTGAATCTGTGATGGCATCGCTGGGCAACACATCGCTGGGATCCGGTAAGTACTACCTGATCGACGTACTCAACGGTGCAGGCATGAAAAACGACGCACCTTATTCAGATCAAGGCTGAGCAGGCCGGGTAAAGCGCCCCAGCCCCCTCCTCCAGGATCGTGAGGGTGGTTGCAACCGTTCCTCAGTGTAAGAATTGATTGGTCGACGCGTCATGGACGG
This sequence comes from Arthrobacter sp. SIMBA_036, assembly GCF_046535135.1. NCBI lineage: Bacteria > Bacillati > Actinomycetota > Actinomycetes > Micrococcales > Micrococcaceae > Arthrobacter > Arthrobacter sp. SIMBA_036. The sequence continues at coordinate 128,316 of NZ_JAWRXG010000010.1, read as the reverse complement.
AACTGAGGAGCGAACGGGTGGCGAATCTTATGGGGCGACCTACCACCCTCTTGCCATCTCCACGGCACATGCGGAGACACCGCTTCCTAGGACGCGGGACCCCGGGCTCACTTGGGCGGAGTGCGGTAACCTTTCGGCAGAAACGCAGGGTCGCCCTGGCCCTGGTGGCTCTCATTTCCCTCAGCATCCCCCTCCTCCTGCTGAGCTTGATATTGGCCGGCTAGTCAATTCCTAACGTCACATGGATTAATCACCTCGATTGACTGTGCGATAGCATCGGCTGGTCAGCCATTGCTATTGGGGGAATCCATGCCCAGCGTCATGCCAATTTTCGGTACCCGTCCGGAAGCCATCAAAATGGCTCCCATCGTCATTGCTCTCCAGCAGTCAGACGACTTCGATTGCGTCGTCACTGTAACCGGCCAGCACCGTGAGATGCTCGATCAAGTCAACGATCTTTTTGGAATCGTCCCAGACCATGATCTAAACATCCTCCAACAGCGCCAGTCGCTGTCGGCAATCATGACGCGAACAATCGATGGCCTGGACAAGCTTTTTACCATCAACAAACCGGACGCAGTCATCGTCCAAGGAGACACCACCACCTCCACTGCAGGCGCTATTGCAGCGTTTTACCACGGCATCCCTGTTGTTCATGTGGAAGCGGGCCTTCGCAGTGGCGATCTGTTCTCCCCTTTTCCGGAAGAGGCAAACAGGAAGATCACCAGCCAGATCGCTAGCCTCCACTTGGCGCCAACCAGCACAAGCAAAGCAAACCTCCTAGCCGAAGGAATTGCTGAGGAAGACATTGTCGTCAGCGGAAACACCGTGATTGATGCTCTCCTCACCACCGTTGACAAGAATGTTCCCTTCTCTGACTCTCGTTTAGAGGAGTTGGCCGCATCCGGGCGGAGGATTCTGTTGGTGACGACTCACCGTCGTGAAAACCAAGGGGACGCCATGCGCGGGGTTGGCCGTGCCCTCGCCCGGATCGCCGAAAATGAACCCGATCTGCTCATCGTCCTGCCCGTTCACAAAAACCCTGCCGTTCGCGAAGCGGTCCTGCCTGCCATCGAAGACAAAGCGAACGTGATCGTCACCGAGCCTCTTGCCTACGGTGAGTTCACCCGCATGTTGTCGCTGGCGCACGTTGTACTGACGGATTCTGGCGGCGTCCAAGAGGAAGCTCCCAGCTTGGGCAAGCCGGTTCTGGTCATGCGAGAAAACACCGAGCGGCCCGAAGCGGTCTTTGCAGGCACAGTCGCGTTGATCGGGACGGATGAAGAAAGAATCGTTAAAGAGGTTGACCGCCTTCTTAATCAGCCGGATGCTTTCGACGCGATGGCCAACGCTGTTAATCCATATGGCGATGGCAGGGCAGCGGCACGAACAGTTGCCGCCGTTGCAGAACTACTGGGTGTCGGCAATCGAATCGCCGATTTCTCTTCATAGGCAACCGCACACGAGTTAGAGCGAGTAAATAATGGCACGAATCTATGTTTACGGTAGTTGCGTATCTCGTGACTCCTTTGATTTTCTCGACAAGACTAAGCATTCGCTGATCGGATATACCGCACGACAGTCGCTGATCAGCGCAACGGGCCTTCCATACGTTGCAGAAGCCAACTCAGGCGCCTTGGAGAGCCGCTTCCAGATCCGCAACTTGCAGGGGGATTTCGACGGCAGTATCTTCACCACGCTTCGAGACGTGTCAGCTCAGTCCGATTACATTTTCTGGGATCTCACCGACGAGCGTCTCGGGGTGATTCGGGTTGCCGAAAACAGCTACATTACGCGTTCAGTTGAACTAATCCAAAGCGGACTCCTCGATGGCCTTGGTGACTCGGAGTGGATCAAATTTGGATCTGAGGAGCATTTCCGCCTGTGGGAAAGTGCCGTCATCACGTTTGCCAAGTACTTGGAAACGAACGCGCTAACCTCAAAGATCGTTCTGTTCAACGTCCCGTGGTCCATGTATGACAACGAGGGACGCCCTCTGCAAAAGTCGTGGAACATGATGCCTGATGAAGCCAATAACCTACTGGCCAGGTACGTCGCCATTGTAAGGCAATACATGAACGTGCCATGCATCGAGATTCCCTGGGAGCAGGCGCTCTCAGATCGGAAGCACAAGTGGAGCCTCGCTCCCTATCACTATCAAGATTCTGTTTATGAGTCCGTGGCTAAACAATTTGCTGAGATAGAAGAGGCGGTGGCTCTTGGAGCCTCGGCGCAGAAAAACCTTGATGAGGCCACGAGCGTGGCTTCTGGCAACTCGTGGCATGACTCAGTTCTCAGTCCCCAAGGATTCACCGTCTCTCCGGAAGTAAGATCATTTGGCTTACAGTTCGACGCTAGATGTCATGTCTCATCCGGCCGGCGGCTGCTCTTATCGCTCCAGTTAGACGGAGCGGAGGACCTTCAACTCTCTAAACAGCGCCTCACGAAATCGGTCATTCCAAACATCGGCCACTTTCGTTACGTCGATGTCGACGCCGGGGAGCGGACGTACTTCGCCGGTTTCGAACTTCCCGAGGGTGTTTCGTGTACCTCCATCAAGGTCATGGGATGGCAGGTTGCAAAGGGGCAGGTCGACATCGGCAGAGTGAGCATGTTCTCGCGGATAGCCGCCAGCGAGCCCCTCGAGACGCTCATCTAAGCGACACGAAAGCACTCGGGATCGTCTTTCTTGCCATAACGCAGGGTGAGCCGATGGCCCTCAGACGCTGTAGGGGCCATCGGCTCATCTTTTGCCTTTCACCTGGTCTGTGAGTATCCCAAGATTTGAAGTTCTTTCGGAATTACAGTCCCAGCTGCGCTTTGGGATCTAACGCGTTTCGCGGCAGCAGCCGACTTCCTGCGGAACAGACGTGCCGATCCAGCCAATCGACTCAAGGCAGCGGCAATCTCGGCCGCGTTTTCCGGCTCAACCAGCTCTCCACATGATTCGTCCGCGAATTCAGGGATCGCAGCCACACGCGTCGTCACCGGCACAAGACCCGACGCCATAGCCTCATCCCTGGACACACCTTGGGTGTCCATGCGGGATGGGCAAAGGAAGACACCATATTCTTGGTGCATTTTCGCAATCCGCTCTTGACTCAGGAAGCGCTTATCAAGGATGACATTTGGAAAGATCTTTAATGGCTCAGTGAGCTCATCAAAAAGCGGGCCGTCCCCAACGAGACGGAACTCCATTTCGGGAAATATCGGCAATTCGGACAGCAGCAAGATGGCTTCGACGGAGAGATCATTTGCATAGACGGAAGACGCGTATGGCCTTATGGAAAGAACCTTTAGACGCTGATTAGGATGTTTCTTTCGATATGCGAATCGCTCGGTATCAATCGGATTATGAATGACTTCATGTGTGACCTCGGATGCCGCTACTTCAAGGTCTTCAAAGGCAGTCATCGCCAGCCACTCAGAAACGAAGACGATCGAAACCTTTGATGTTGCCTCGCTGAAAATTCGACGCCAGAGGGCGATTCGCTGCTGACTTGCTTCCTTTGCCTTCCGGACTTCATCATCCGTTTGATACAAGAACCCGCGCCGCGACCACTTTTGAATATCAGCGCCGTGCGCCCATATCGCAATACGTGGCTGCTGCGGAAGATCACGGATGGCGTCCCACATCGCTTCGTTAATGAAGTGAAGCGAAATCGACTGGTGATCTCTTTCTTCGAGTAAAATCCGGAGTGCCCCACTTGAACCAGTAATGACATTGACGCCGTCGAATTCCCTAAAGCTCAACGACGAATTCTCCGCCAATACGAATACTTCGGTTGGCACACCAGCATCGATGTAGCGACGGACCCTGCTGTGCACGAATGCGTTTTTGTACAGGTCGTCATACGACGGGTATCTGTTCGTCAGTACCAAGTTCTTGGCACGTGCTGCTATGAATGCGGGTTCAACGTTCTTGTGCTCCCATAATATTCTGCGAAGAATTGTTGCACCTGATGAGTAGATTCGAACCCCGACCTTCACGGCCACCACGTTTTCTGGGACGTGAAGCGTGTGATTCTGGTTCGGCGCCCGAACCAGGCCGTCAACGCGATCGTTCTCCTGCCCGTAATAGATGATGGCAATCTGAAGATTCAGCCCTGGGTCAACTTCAACATGGAGGTCCAACCTGCCGTCAGACGATATTTTGTCCAAAGAGATAAGATCAGTGGCATACAAGTAGTCATGCACGCCATCAGCCAAAGTGGATTCGAACGCCCAGCCATCACCGCCGATGGAAGTGCTCACGCCGGGACGGGCGCGCGTTACGAACAACTCAGCCAGTTCAGCACCAGTCATGGCCCGATCGCTGGACTGGACGAAGTCGGACGCCTCAATTCGGTCCGCTCTGCGAGCTAATTCGCTGAATGGAAGGCCCTCGTCCAGAAAGCTACTGGACACAGACGCTCGGGCGGAGTCAGACAAATTCCTGCCGTCCCGACAGTAGTCGAAGGCCTCAAGGTTGAGCATCGAACTGTGCTCGTAGCTGGAATGAAGGGCGTTCGCCAACCACTCACCGAGTGGTCTCTGCAGAATGTCAGACTCGAGCACAAGGCTTGCCCTCACCGGCAAAGCACCCGCGGATGTGTAGGCGGTAGCAGACCCATCGAGACGGACGCCATCCCGGCGAGTCATAAAATAAGTAGCCTTGCCTACAACCGCGGCCGACGAGTAGCGCTGAGCAAGCGCCATATCGAGGAGGTAATTTTCCCCGTAATAGTCAGTAGGCACCATGACGGCCACCAAGCTGCTCGACGCAACCAAATTCTTCGGCGTAAGTTCGGCAACGGTCGATAGAGGTTCAACTGTTTCCATGCCGTCGGAGCCCGCAAAACGTGTTTCGGAATCGGCATAGAGGTGCAGCACTACGTTGACCCCTACCTGGCGCGCTACAGCGGATCTAACAGCCGCAACATCGGCAGGATTTGCCACGAGACTGAAGACCTCAATAGTTGGCTCCGCCACCGTCCCGGATCGATTTTCAACAGTCGCCATGACATGCTCCAGCCTGTGGCTGTAGGTGTGCTCTCGCATAACCTTCCGCAGGCCCGCAAGTCGACGCCGGCGATCATGCAGCTTATCCTTGTACGTTGCCAGTTCGCTGACAACAACCGCCCCACTATCGGCCACCACAGGAATGCTGCCGAACATGAGCTGGAGACCGCGAGAGTAGTTGCTTACCACGGTAGTGTTGGATGCCAGAAGCTCAAAAACGCGTCGGGCGAACATTGACTGCGATTCCTTCACCGAATTTAGGTTAATAGCATAACTATAGCCCTTATATGCTAAGTCTATCTCCGCACTATTGAGAGTCCCTACTATATACCCTTGGTATTCTTCCGGGAACATATACTGTTCGTCAGTTTTTCCAAAGTTTCGGTCGAATATTTCCAAAGGTGCGAAGTCTGGAATGTGCTCCATGAACGATTCGAGATCACGCGTCCGGTCCGGGTATCGTCGATAGTATGCCCCAGCAAAGCAGAAAGCAGGTTCTCGATCAAAGATCTCGAGAGGGTTGTGGAGCGCCGGCTGGCAGGCAAAAGGAAGGAAATGGACTCGGTCATGGCCTAGGTCACCCTTGTATCTCTGGATGCAGTCAATATCTGTGGTAAACACATGATCCACCAACTTAGCAGTATTCAAGAAGGTCGAGTAATGAACCGGGTCTTCCTTATTCCATAACACGACAGGAACACCAAAGAGTTGAGCCCAAGCAATGATTTCTCGCACCTCATTGGCAGTCTGCGCCACCTTGTTGCCCCACTCATTGTCCTTACCACGCCAGGCAGACTCTAGGAATACCAAGGATGGTTTAAAGGAGCGAAGTTCCTCAATGTAGTTAGCTACACTGAGTTCCAGCAGATCACATTCCGGGGCGAACGATTGAACAGTGAAGTCATCCATGATCGCTGCCACTCGCAATCGTGACTTGCGTTGATCCGCTGTAAGTTGCAAGGTTGCCGTGGCAGTTCCGGGCAGCCGTCGCGCTGCCCTTAATTCCGCGGCCCTATTGCGGGGAACCTGGGACACGTCCAAGGACAAGTCGGCGGATGCCGATGGCCCAAAGGTCGTTTCGGGCACAACCGCTCCTTGAATGACCTGCCGGCGGCGCTGCTCGGTAGCTAGCGCGCTGAGTGCAACCGGAAGCCTTAACATCAGGGTCGGCGACTTAACCGACTCCCTGAGGGTCTGACCAAGGCGGTAAGTGACGCTTGCTCTGAGTGCCTTCGTTTTTAGCTCAGCAGCTTCTAGCTGCGACTCAGCTTCGTCGAGTGCGGCCTGAAGTCGCGCTACTTGTTGCTCAAGTGCGTTCGACCGTCCCTCAAGGTCGCTGGTTTTCTCCTTGGTTGCATTCAACTGGCCGGTTGCAAGATCGAGGGCGTCCTGCCAGTTCTTCTCATCGGCCCTAGAGTCCGCGAGGGACCTCTCGAGCCGTGAAACCAAACCACGTTCGACGGTGACACGGCGATTGGCCTCTCTTGCCCTCGCGTCTGCCTCGCTGAGCGCCGCATTTGCGTCCGCAAGTTGTGCTGATGTCTCCTCCAAGCGGGCCGTCACGGCCTCCAACCCGGTCTCAGAATCCGCAAGTTTGGAGGCCACGTCCTGAAGCCGGGAAGCAGTTTCGGCTTCCTGATTAACCGCAGCGAATGCCTTGGCCCAAGCAAGATTCGCCTTGCGGCGCATTCGTTGTAAGCGCTTTCCTGACAACTCAAGCCTAGACTCGAGCCCCTGCCGTTCCTCGAACCACTGCCGGGACTGGTCGGCGTTACGCGCCTCCAGTTCGAGACTCAGGGCATTTGATTGCGCAGTCAGCCTCTCCAGAGATTTGACTCGATTGCGTTCCGACTCTAGGCTTCGGCGCACTTCGCTCAGGATGACAGAATGGGCCTTGGCACTTTCTGTCAGCTTGTCGGTCGCTTTAGCGCTGGCGTCCAGCTTCGCTCGGAGCTCCCGGTACTGCCTTTCGGCGGCCTCTGCACGACGATCTGCCTCCGATGACCGCCTGTCGGAATCCACCACGCGGTTCTTGAGCTGCTCCACCAGTTCTGCCTGGCCAGCATGTGATTCAGAGGCAATACGCAGCTGTTCAGTCAGCGGCACAATCTTGGCAGTGGCACCCCTATATTTGAGATTGGCTTCGGTAAGACTTTTCCGCAGCCGGCTTATGAGCTCTTGGTCATAATAGGTAGCGGCAACTTGCTGCTTAACTATCTGCTCGAAACGGTCCCTACCGTCAGGTGAACCCGTCGACCCGAAGTGGTGGGTGGGGGTCGCATTGAACGTTGATAGATACCCGTAGCCCAATGATGCGAGCCAACTGTGGATTCTTTCGAAGTCCGTACGCGTCTGGCATTCGACGTAGAGTTCTGGGCGATCATGCTCGATAAGCATGCGCGCACCGTTCAACACGTCAAGTTCCATACCCTCGACATCGATCTTGATGGCACGGATCCGCTTCGGGAAGGTTAAATCATCCAGTCGGACAATTCGTGCTGCATCATCACCGGAGGCAACTCGTTGAAGTCGCTGAGCCCCCCTGTTGTTCTCAGCCGTCTGCACTAACTGACCAAATCCGTCTGCGTCACCGACGCCGACATCGTGGACAGTGACCAGATGCTCGACTCCGTTCAACGAAAGGCTTTTCCGAATTGTTGAGCAAAGCTCCGAATCCGGTTCAAATGCGTGCACTTCTGCGCCAGCGACACAGCTCAGGTACAGGGTGTGGTTACCGCAGTTCGCTCCGATATCGAGCACAAGATCACCGGGGGAAAGCAGGCCTGCGATGTCTATCAACATCGCTTCCTCATACGGCCGGAGAGTGGTTGCTATGGTCTTTTGTATATAGTCCTGCTCCGCATCCGGAAGATCCAGGCGATATGTGGTCCCACCGGCGGTGATCTCGATTGGTTTCACAGCTACCGGATACCAACCTCTAGTGCGAGAAGATCCAAGGAACCTCGTGTGTCAATCACGTATTTTCCCTCGAACTCAGCTGCAGGCAACGCCTTGAACTCATCATGGTCCACCAGCAGGACCACAACTTGGGACCGCTCGACAGCGTCTTCTGAAAGGTGAACGTTCGTCAGAGCAGACAAGCTCTTGGGCAACTCACCGATGTGCGGTTCCGAGACGTTGATCCTGCGGCCACCGAGCTCGGCCGCCAATGTCTCAGTGATTGCTATGGCCGGTGATTCGCGGAGATCGTCAATGTTGGCCTTGAAAGCTAAACCAAGTAGCCCTACTTCCGCATCAGCTGGCAGGCCTTCGAGCGCATGGAGTACTTTGTCCACGACCCATCTGGGCTTGGCATCGTTAACTTCCCGCGCGGTGCGGATCAGACGCGCTTCTTCGGGCGCCGCAGCGACAATGAACCACGGATCGACTGCGATGCAGTGGCCACCGACCCCTGGCCCCGGCTGCAAGATATTCACTCGGGGGTGGTGGTTCGCCAGCCGGATGAGCTCCCACACATCGATGCCCAACTTGTCACTGATCACGGACAATTCATTCGCGAAGGCGATATTAACATCTCGATATGAGTTCTCGACAAGCTTTGCCATTTCGGCGGTGACAGCATCCGTGGTGAGGATTTCACCTTGACAAAATACACCGTAAAGGTCTTTGGCAGCTTCAGCCGCAGCCATCGTTATTCCGCCAACGATCCGATCATTCGTTACCAGCTCAATCATGACTCGACCTGGCAGCACTCTCTCGGGGCAGTGCGCGACCAAGATCGCAGCCCGTCCGTCAGAGTCGTCCAAGCTCAGGTCCGGACGAAGGTCCAAGATGTACCGTGCCAGATGCTCCGTTGCACCCGGCGGGGAGGTCGACTCCAGAATCACGAGTTCCCCTCCCTTGAGCTGGGGGGCGATGCCTCGCGCTGCCGCTTCAATGTAGCTCAAATCCGCCGAATGATCGTCCCTAAAAGGCGTCGGCACGGCCACAATGTAGGCCTCCGCTGACGGCGTGCTAGTCACAGCCCTGAGCTTGCCTTGGCTGACGGCGCCCGCCACGTGAACGCCGAGGTCCGGCTCGACGAATGGAACCTCTCCTCGATTGACGGCGTCGACAGTTTTTTGATTGACATCGACGCCAACCACATCTAAACCATTCGTTGCCAAAATCGCGGCGGTCGGAAGACCGATGTATCCAAGGCCTATTACGGCAACTCGATTAATATTACTCAATTTAATGCTCCCCATATTTTTCATTTTTTCTTTAAAGAGTCAGATGCTTTTCAGGATCGCCCCAGAACTGAACCTCGCCGGATGCAAGGAGCTCATCATCCGAGGCGGACCATGTATGTCCTGAACCGCCCCTAAATTGGTAGTAGTTATAGCGATCAGAGGAATAGATCTTGCCGCCAGCATCAGTGACTGACCTCAAGAACGCAGTGTCCTCGCCTCGGCCAAGATTTTCGAAAGGGTGCTGCTCGAAAGTCGATCGTTCCGCCATGATGGTAGGGCCCATGACCATGTGACTAAAGCGATGCTCCATGTGTCCAAACCTGAGCAGCGCTGCGTTCGCACTGGATATATACATGAAATGCGCGAGCTTGCCCACGACCTGCGCCCCGGAATACATAAGTGCATTCACCTGGTCCCGCAGATAATGGGCGCCATAGTAATCATCGTCATCCATCTTGGTTAAAATGGAGCCGGTGGAGGCGGCTACACACTGGTTAAGGCAATCACCCAAACTGTCCGTCGAAGGCGCGTGGAGAAGCGTCACCCGGCGGACCCCGTACCTTCGCCGTAGACGCCAGATCTTAAGCCAGCTTGGCTTGAACCCGTGAGTCAGCAGGACAAGTTCAACAACAACGTTCCTCTGGGAACCAATCGTTTTGAAAATGTGCTCCAATTGGTGCGGACGAATGGTCGACACCAACGCACTCACCAAGCCCACTTGAACCGGTCGTGACCGATGTGGAAGGACCGCTCCGACGACTTTTTCCGCTCGGTGAGCGTAGGTGTGCTCCGCCCAAATCTTCCTCTGCGCCAAGTGCACTGATCTGTCGTTCAACTCCGGGCTCCGCATCAGCGCCCGGGTGACTTGTTTCGCTTGCTCGGTACTCGATACGGAATGAATCTCCCCGTTCGGAAAAAAGCGCGGGATGGCAGGACTAGGAGTCGTCACCACAGGGGTACCGGACGCAGTAATCTCAAAAATCCGGCGTGCACACATACTGGGCGAGTCGACAACCGAATTGACGTTCAGGAAGACTTTGTAAGCCTTATACGCCGTCAGCATCTGGTCGTAATTCAGGGTCCCAACAACATGTCCGTCATAAGGTGCAGGGAACTGATACTCGGGATCCCCGCCCAACTGTCGCGAAAATATCTCAAGCCCGTGCTTGACTTTATCCGAGCCAGCGATGGCCCCGTCCAGGAGGATCCGCAGTTGCTCCCTGCGCTCAGGGTACTTGTGGGCGAAGTACATCCCCGCAAAAGCGACATCACGCGCATGCCGGCCACTCTTAGGGCGGATCGGATTGTGAATAGCTGGTTGAGCCGCGAAAGGGAGAACGTCCACCCTGTCGTGTCCAAGTGCCTGACGATAATCCTGCAGCTTGTTCTCATCCGACGTGAACACAACATCGAATTCCTTCGCCGCCGCCAAGAAGTCCTCAAAGTGCGGCGGATCTTCCTTGTTCCAAAAAACCGTCGGGATCCCGTTCTCCCGGCACCAGCGCATCAAGGCGAGGAACTCCGGCTTGGGGCCGCTTGTGCCCGTGAGCTGGTACCGCCAAGAACCCTCGTTACCGTTCCAAGCAGACTCGATGAATAGGAAATCAACATTCTGATCTTGCAGCTGTCGGAGCCATCTGTCCTTTTTGAGGAAGACGAGATTCCATTCAAATGCATAGGCTTTGGCGGAGAAATCGTCGAGAACAACACCCACCGTCAGATCACTTCTACGCGGGGGGACCGACGGATAGTTGTACGCAGCAAAAGACAACTGCTTCTTCTCACTGGCGGGCTTCTGGGCTTGCGGACGGGCCTCCACGCTGTTGCTGGACCTATTTCTAGTCGCGAGTGCACGCTGACGCGAATACCAAGTTTGGACTTGGGAAAACCCACCGGCTCGAAAGTGCCACGCTGCCGTACGTACGTTTTTCACGGAAAGGATCATGGTCGGCTCCTACGAGTCTTGCCTCTTGTCAGCACTTCAGTCATTTGCAAGGAAGCGCGTGCCTCATCGCGGATTCGAACCGCGGATATGTTGTTCCCCTTAGCCAAATGGCCGGTGAAATCGCGGTACGTCTGCACAGTTTCGGTAGGATCACCGTCCATGATGAGATGCCCTTTGTCCAACCATATGACGCGACTGCACATTTTGATGACGGTATCCAGGGAGTGGCTTACCAGAAAAACGCAGCCTGCTTGCTCCCGCAACTGGTCCATTCGTTTCATGCTGCGGTCACCGAATTGTGCATCTCCCGTATTCAGGGCTTCGTCCACGAGAAGTATCTCGGGGTCGATACTCGCAGCAATGGCAAAGCGTAGCCGCGAAGCCATACCTGAGGAATAGGATTTCATGGGGAGATAGATTGAATCCTCTAGACCACAAAGTTCCACGATGCTCGAAAACTTAGCGTTGACTTGCTCCAAGCTCATGCCCATTGCCAAGCAACCCAAGACCACGTTTTGGTGACCGGACAGGTCGGGCATAAGCGCTGCGTTGACCCCCAGCATGATAGGCGTGCTTGACGCGAAGACGGCCCCTGTTGTGGGTCTTTCCTGCCCACTAATAAGTCTCATTAGGGTGCTTTTGCCCGATCCGTTCCGGCCAATGATCCCCAATGATTCACCCCGCTCAACAACGAGGGAGAGCTCATGGAGCGCTCTTACCGTCACAGTGTTGCGTCGACGTCCTAGTCGTCTCGCGAAGCTCGTGCCCTGGCGTTCCAACGCCACGGCCGCTGAGTCACTAGTCACCACTCTGTACTGCATGGCAGCACGGTCGACCACTACGCATGGGTGACCCTCGACTTCCAAGGTCTGTTCAGCCCCGACCATATGATTCCTCCCCTTGCCAGAAGAAGACTATTCCGACAATAAGCGCACCCAGCGCCCAGACTGCCAGGGTGGCCCACGACTGCCATGTGGGTGCTTGCGCATAAAGAACGCAGTTACGAATAATATCGATGACATTAAAAAGCGGATTCATCTTCATCACGGCTAATATATCCGGATGCTTGATAAAGCGCTCGTAAGAGTAAAAAATAGCGGAACCATACATCCAGGCGCGCATAACGAATGGCAGTAGGTGGGTAACATCATGAACCTTGGATATCACGCGCGCTAAGACAAAGCCAACACCGAGGTTGAAGATTGATTGCAACAGCAGCGCTGGGATAATTAGAAACCAAAGCCAGGTGATCTTCTCGACCGGCGGTATTAGAGTTATAATTAAGAGCATTGCAATTATGAGAGGAACATTAGACATCATTTCCCGAAGGTTCATGCCAATCGGGAGGGTCGCTCGCGGAAAATTGAATGCTTGAATTACTGCCTTGTTGTTATGGATTGATCGAGCACCGCTGGTAATAGCACCAGCACTTCCCTGGAAGACAAAGATGCCTATCACCAGATAGCCTACGTAATTCTCAATGCCGCCGCTGGTCTGCAGCAGCAGCCCGAATATTACATAATATGTGAGTCCATTGAAAACAGGATTAAGCAGAAGCCAAGCACTTCCGAGGCGATCCCTTCGCGTGCCGCTCTGAACTCTTGCCCTAGCATCGTAGGCAATGAATTCTCGGAAGTCCCATAGCTGCACCAAATAATCCAGAAACCGCGGCCGTGCCCCGACTCGAGTCAAACGGCGCATATCTACAGCCAACGGCTGAACGACCGCCGGTTCGGGCAAAAAAGCCTTTTTGGCGGACATCAACTGATCCTTCTCATGTATTTGGACCCTAAATTCTCATAAGCCCGGCCCAGGACAGCGGCATTCGCCGGCCACGTCCTCTCGGCCAAAACCATCTCCCTGCCGGCGGATCCGAGTCGGCGGCGTGCGCTCTCATCTTCGAGCAATTCCATCAACACCTCAGCCAACTGTTCCGGGGCCTCGGGCTTACTTACCCTGCCGTTCACGCCGTCGATAACTATCTCACGCAGGGCCGCTAAATCGCTCACCACAACCGGCCGTCGCGACGCCAAAGCCTCCACCGGTTTGAGTGGCGTGACGGCCCTCGTGACTGCCATATCCTTCCGCGGGACTACAAAAACGTCCAGCGACGCGTGGTATAGCCGAGCCTTTTCCGGTGGAACGCGGCCCGCAAAGACAGTTCGATCCGCGAGTCCCAACCTCTGGACTTGGTCGTGCAGCATCGGTGCGGCAACGCCGTCTCCCACGACAACAAGCTTCAGCCCCGGCAGGCGAGGCGCCAAGTAAGCAAAGGCCGTGACAAGATCGTCAAGTCCTTCGTATCCCACGAGGCTACTGACCGTGCCTATGTATAGTCCATCCGGATCCAGCCCAAGAAGGAGCCTCGCCTGCCGGGGCTCCATCGGCTCTTCCAAGTAGGCCCCCCCGACGGCATTCGGGCTGATCAGGATCTTGTCCTCGGGAACGCCCATGGCCGCGATGTTCCTTTTCATGGCTTCCCCGAGCGTCACCACCAGATCAGCTGAGCGCATGACATCGCCTTCACAATTCATGAAGAGCTTGTAACGTTCGCTGCTGCGTGCGGTCTCACCTCGGGTGGATGCCCATGTGTCAGCCAGTTGGCCCCTGACTTCATAAACCCAAGGAATGTTGAGGGCTTCGGCTACCTCCCGGGCGACCAAACCATTCACAAAGTGTGTCGTCGTGTGAAGCACCGCCGGCCTGAAATCACTGGCAATCTCGAGAAGTTCGCGCGCTTGCTGCTGCAATCGACCGTCCATGGTCCGCGCCATCCGAGAGGGAAGGATACGCATGTAGCGGACTCCGTCTACGGTGTCCTGCTTTTTTGCATCCAAGGCCCCTACTTGGACCGGATACCCGAGCCTGGTCACGGCCAAAGGTTCCCATCCTGCCTCTCGCTGGGCAGTGAGAATGGAATGGGCTCGCCGGGCGTAACCGCTCGCCGTATGCGGGACGGAGTTTGTAAGTAAATGCAGTACCCGCTGAGGCTCAGGGATCATATCCACCTGCGGCAGCGACGGACGCCAGCCCTGGAATACGAGCAACTCAGCGTGGAGCCTGTTGTGCAGTTTGGCTGCACTGCCGGAGCCGCCGTCGAGAACAGCGACGGCACGGCTCATCTCGCCCGCGTACCACTGGCGCCTCGCAGTAGTGGAGGCATGCCGTGCAACGTTTGAGTTTGCAGCCAGCTCCAGGAAAGTATCCGCCCATTCCGGCAGGCCTGCAGCAATAGCTACTTCGGCGCCGTTCCGCGCCCGCTCACCCTTGATTTTGTTTTCAAAGGACCTCTCGAAGCGTCGAATAAGGCCTTTGTGGTCACCCGCTGAGTGGGCGGCCAAGAGGAAAACCGGGTGGCCGCTCGTGGGCCGCAACCCAGAAATGAATCCAGCAATCGGACGGACGATACGCGATGGCATTTTGCGCAATAGGAGGAGCACAAGCACGAACGGAGACTCGGTCAGGTGCTCAGAGACAGTCTCCGCAGCCAAACGCACATTTTTAACGACCTGAATCACGAGACACGACCTTCTGGGGCCAGCGCATCCCGGTGGATCAACACCGAGATCGCCTCCATGTAGCGGACTGCCAAGTTGGGATAGTCAGCGTTCTCCCGTACCCATTCTCTTCCACTGGTGCTCGCGGCCAATCGGGACCGGTTTGCGGCCAACTCCCGCCACAAATGCGCGACGGCTTCAGGGTTCGCAGCCACCACATCTCCCCCACCGGCATCTAGGATGATGCGTTGGGCCTCACCCTTGACGATTGCTGTGACATGCCGGCCGATAGCGAGGACCTCGTATGTTTTGGACGGGACTGTCGTTTCGAACGACTTCCAATCGTCGCGCAGAGAAACTATGCAGGTGTCCGCCTCCCGGTATTTCTCAATGACCGCAGGACCTTGCAGAGGGGGAAGGAAGGTCACCGGTGCGTTGAGTTCCCGAGCGAGTTTGACCAACTGGGGGCGGCTTGACCCTTGGCCTACCAGCGTGAGATGGAAGCCGTCGCCCAGCAGGGCGCTAGCGCGGATTAACACATCCAGGCGCTGGCTCTTGCCGTGGTTTCCCAGATACAACGCATGGAAAACCTCCCTGTGTAGCGGCGGGGGTGGCAAGAATGGAATCGACTTCAGATCAAGGCCGTTGCTGATGGTCACGACGTTTTTGACGCCGCGTTCCCGCAAAGTCGTTGCGAAGCCCTCAGTAACGGTGACGACAAGGTCGGCACGGCGTTGCACGAATTCAACAACTCGTTCCACAACGCTTTTAACGCTGCCCTGCACTATCCGGGCGTCCCGCGCCAGGTCGGGCCAAGCGTCCCTCATTTCAACAATTAAGGGCACTCTGCGGATCCTCGACAGGGCAAAGCCTGTGGCGAGGGTAGGAAGGCTTGGGGCTGTTGCCAGTATTGCGTCCGGTCTCCGTCCCCGGAGGCCAACCGGGACAGACATGACAGCCGAAAAGAACTGATCAACGAAACGCGCCAAAGAGGACGTACCCAAGTGTCGCATGTACGGCACGCGGCGAATGGTTTCTCCATACGGGCCGCACTGGATCGAAAAAGCCACACCTGCCTCTCTACGGGGGAGGTTTCTTCGCCCGTTCGGATAGTGCGCCACGGGCGCCACAACATCGACTTCACAGCCTGCGCGGCGGAACTCCCTTGTGAGCGTCATCCACCTCCGTTGGGGTGGACTGTACTCAGGCCAGTAAGAATGCGTGAGAAGCATGACGCGCATGGGTGATGCAGGATTTGTGGCGGAGTTGTCCGTGGCGAGCGAATTGCCCATGCGTTTACTTGCCGTTAAGGCGGGGGCCGCGGACACCCTTGGTGCGCAGGGCTCGGAAGTACGCGACGCCTAACAGAATCAACACCAAGACGGTAATGATCTGCACCAAGGGACTATTCTCTGCTACAGGAGCCAAAGCAGCCTTTAGCGGACCGGTAATCGTCGCGCTCGCCACTGGAGGCTCGGCCGTCTTGGAAGCCTGCGGTGTGGGTGTTGGAGTGGGCTCGGCTGATGGTGTGGTCGAATCTTCCCCACCAGGTTGAGCAGGTTCCACATACGCAGAGCTGTCGTCTTGAGTGGGGACAACGTCCTGAATCGTCGGAAGCGCGGAAGGTACTGAGGGACCAACGGGGGCCGGCGAGTCCTGCCCGGGCGCGGCCGGTTCCGGGCTCGGAACTGTAACCGGAGGTTGAACGGGATCGGGAACGGGTACAGGTGTGGGGGCCGGGTCAACAGGAACCGGGGCGGGTTCGGTGGGAGCAACGACAGGAGTTTCGGAGGGTACGGGCTGCACAGGGAGCGGGTCGATAGGTAGTGGGTCGATTGTCCCCGGATCAGGCGACGCACTTTCGCCAGGCTGCTCGGACGTGGTAGGCGGGTTTGTGTCTGTTGCCAGAGCGGGTTGAACGCCAGAGAAACCTAGGAGGGACAGCAGTAGGACAGCACCTACCGACCCAGCGCGTGTGATCGCGGTTCTCATCAATTTATTCCCCCGTAGTACATCCGTGATTCCCCCACATCCGGATCCAGCGGCGCTCCTTGAACAGGAGGCCTCGGGACGTCCATCCGCAGAGGGCAACCCGAGTTAGTTTATCGTATGGACTAGAGTCAATTCTGCTGCCCCCGACATCAAGGAATAAATGACGCCCCCCAAGTTTTTCGGGCAAGTCGGGACCCGTCTGCGTGACGGCTCCCGAAACAAGCGATGGTTGATAACCCTTTTTGCGGCGCTCATGGTCGCGGCAGCAGTGGGGATCGGTCCAGGGCCGGTGACGAAGACGCTCACAGGCGCAGCCAAAGCCCAGGACCTGCCGCGCTATCCGATCAGCGGATATTTTATTTCTCCACCTGTTGATAGCTCAGATAGCAGAACTAAGTTGGCAGACATCAAAGCAGCCGGCGGTGACACCGTGATTACGTTTGGAACTCTACTAACCCCGGCTTCCGCAAACTCACTGCCGGCCGACTGTAGTGTCAGCGGCGAGAATTGCTCAGCCCCGGCTACCAAAGGCATTGTCGTCAATCGGTATTTCACTTATCTGGACGGCGACAGCTGGGGCCGGTCAGCCCTCAAGTGCCCCAGGGACCAGATTATTTCCAACAACGGCAGGTCCTTCGCGGTTTTTGTCTTGCCCACGACGGGCGACGGCTGCGACTCCCCGGACGGCAGGTACGACGTTGTGGTAGCGGGCGGCGGCCAGGCTCCGGGCACGGATACCACCGGTGGGTTGGCCGCTGCAGCAACGAAGTCAGGAATGCACTACTACGCCGGCCTCCCTGCTCCAGTAAAGCGGACGGACGTCGACTATCTCCCTGACCTTAGCTACATAGGAACGCTGTCCCTGTTCACTGAACGGTTCCTCCAGTATCAAGCCGCCGTCAATAACGTTGACGGGCTCGCAGGTTTCTACCACCACATTGAAATGCCGTTGAGCGATAGTGCGGTGTTCGATCCCATCTTGGAACTCTATAAAAGCCAAAACCAGTTGGTTCACAAATACCTACCTACGCGGTCCGCCATCATCAGTCCTTACCTGGACACGAGGGTTGACGCCGCTAATATCAGTCCTGACACGGTCCGGAGGGGTATCGAAAAAATAGCCGGGACATCCAGTGGGCTTGTTGTGAACATAGCGATTCAAGATGGGATGGGCACAGGTAAAGGCGGAGCTTATCTGCCCAGTGAAGCCAGCGCCCCGGTGGACTCGTACGCAGCAGCCGTGGTTGGAGATGGTTCATGGAAAAGCAAGTACGTGGCCCCGACCGGGGACTACTTCAGGGCTGCTGCATCAGGTATTGAAAGTACTGGCGCGGTCCTCTGGGCCAATCTTGAAGGCATGACGCCCACGGCAACGGGGAACACATGCGGCGCAGGACCCCGTGGGCAGACCTCCCTGCCACGTATGGACAGGCAACTCCAGCAGATGGGCGCGGCAAAGAAGGTTATATCTTTCATGTGGGACCCCTATTTCACGTGCAAGGGGACCGGCACCCCGTTGAAAAATCAGCTCATCTCCGGGTACGCCAAACCTGTGATTACGGAAAGCACCTTTTCTGCGGCCACCGGAGAAATCCATGTGACAGGTTTCAACCTCGAAGGAGGCTCGGCCCAGGTGACATGGGCCGACGTGAACGGGAGCACCCACACGAAAGTTTTCGAATTGACCGATGCCGATACGGCATACGGCCAACAGCAAGGCTTGAATCCGAAGCTGGAAGCGTTGACGCTTAGAGTTGGCGCGGCAGCTATACCCAGCGGAAACCGGTATTCAATAAGCCTGACCAATCGCTGGGGTGCCGCCCAGGAAATTCCGTACGCCGGCATTTCCTGAGCGGGAAGGACTCTCGCGGGACGCCGCATTCGTGATCTTGATCGGTACCCCTTGTTAGAATCGTCATTGCTGCCTACACCAAGGAACTCATGACGCTCCCGACCGATACCGAAAACGCGCCCGTAGGACCCCGTCCCCGGCGTGAAAAGAAGGCCAGGAAGACCACCCGAAACGTTCTCTTGGGTTTCGCGGCGGCTGTTCTCGTCGCAGCTTTGATCGGGGGCGGATACCTCTTCAATCTGGCTCAGACCTTTAACTCCGGCACCACCAAAATCGAGGCAGCTTTTCCGGACGAGTCAACCCGGCCCCAGAAAGCTGAGCCGGTCAATGGCACTGCAGCCGTAAACATTCTGGTCATGGGCAGTGACACCCGCGGCTCCAGCGGGCTTGATGTATCCACCCAAGCACCGACGGACCAGCGGGCGGACACCCTAATGCTGGTACACATTCCGGCAGACCGTAAGAACGTCTACGCCGTTTCCCTCATGCGGGACCTCTGGATCGACATTCCCGGCCATGGCCAAGCAAAAATCAACGCAGCGCTAGCCTTGGGCGGAGTTCCCCTCATGGTTCAAACCGTGGAATCCCTGCTCCAGCAGCGCATCGACCATGTAGCCATGATGGACTTTGAGGGTTTCAAGGGCCTCACAGATGCGCTTGGCGGCGTCGAAGTAGACGTGAAGATTCCGTTCGCTCCGGCGTCGGGCCCAATGAAGGGTCACTACTACGCAGCAGGCAAGCAGACGCTGAACGGCGACGAAGCCTTAGCTTTCGTTCGTGAACGCAAGTCGTTCAGCGACGGGGACTACCAACGCGTCCGCAATCAGCAGGCCTTCATGAAGGCCATCATCAGCAAAACAATTGCCCGCAACACCCTGACCAACCCCGTAACCGTCAGCAGCATGGTCAGCGCTGTCTCACCATTCATCAGCGTGGACAAAGGCTTTGACGCTGCTGCGCTGGGCGGCCTGGCCTTGGGCCTGAAGGACCTAAAAGCCAGCGACACGGTCATGTTCACACTGCCGACCCTTGGTACCGGCACCTCCCAGGACGGGCAGTCGATTGTTGTCGCAGACACAACGGCCATCTCCGACATCAGCTCGGCACTTTCGAAAGATCAATTGGGGACGTACGTCGCGGCACATGCGCTGCAAAAGGGGAACTAACTCAATGTACTTACGTACTGAACCCCTAAACCCCCCGTCGGGGAACGGTACCTGCCAGCAATTATGAGGTTTGGCCTGGTGGCCACTTCGAGTGGGATACGGTGGCACATTTCCTCGCCAGGTTGGCCAAAGGTCAGCGACATTCTGCCGCTCAGCACAGAGCTATATGATCTGACGTGTTCCGATCCGGACCTCGGGACATCCGTTCCCCCGTCATAACGATTGCGCTCGCGTCACCAGAATGAAAGGTTCCTTCTAAAACTCCCTCGGGGCTGTACGATCCCATGATATGCGCTGCTCAGAGCGCACTAATCGAACATGGGGACCCAGATGCCGAAGGCTCTTTCGTGGTTGGCGATTTTATCGCTGACCGCATCGGCGGCTGTCTTTTTGCCGCAATCCGCGAGCGCCTCGAATGAGGCCAGCGTTTCAACACTTTTTTCCACACTCACCATCGCACCCGAAACAAATGCCGGTTACACCCGGGACCAGTTCCAGTTATGGATCGATGCGGACCATAACGGCTGCGACACCCGATCAGAGGTGCTCCAGCGGGAGTCGCTGACCCCGGTCACCTTCGGCTCCGGCTGCACCGTGGCAACCGGTCAGTGGAACTCTTGGTATGACGGAGCAACGTGGACAAACGCGTCCGACGTCGACATCGACCACCTGGTGCCACTTGCCGAAGCATGGGGTTCCGGCGCGAGCGCCTGGACGCCAGATCAGCGGCGGGACTATGCCAACGACCTAGGCCTGGACGTGGCATTGGAAGCTGTTACGGACAATGTCAACCAGGCAAAAGGCGACCGAGACCCAGCGGAGTGGATGCCCCCGCTGGCAGGCACATCCTGCCGGTACGTGACGGACTGGGTACTCGTGAAGTACCGGTGGCATCTCACCGTGGATTCCGCGGAATCCACGGCGCTTTCCTCAGCCCTGCAAGGCAGTTGCGGGAACACTATGGTGGCGGTCCCGACGGTCGCCATCGATGCGCCTGTGGCGCAACCTATTTCCTTCACTGACGTGAACGGATCCACGCAATTCAATGCGGAGATTTCCTGGCTCGCATCGCAAGGAATCTCCACCGGATGGTTGGAGTCAAACGGGACCCGAACCTATCGTCCGCTCAGTGCCGTCAACCGCGATGCCATGGCAGCGTTCTTGTACCGCTTGGCGGGCAAGCCCGTGTTCACGCCCCCGGCCACATCGCCCTTTGCTGACGTCACGCCGTCGAGCCAGTTCTATAAGGAAATCACCTGGCTTGCCGCAAGGGGGATCTCAACCGGTTGGGCAGAATCGAACGGCACGACGACGTTCCGCCCGCTCACGCCGGTGAATCGTGATGCGATGGCCGCTTTCCTCTATCGATACGGAGGCAATCCGACGTTCTCGGCCCCGGGGACGTCGCCGTTCCAGGATGTTCCGGTCAGCAGCCAGTTCTACAAGCAAATCACCTGGCTCGCAGCACATGGTATTTCCACAGGCTGGGACATTGGCTACGGGTGCCGGGCCTACAACCCGCTGCAGCCGGTGGCCCGGGATGCCATGGCCGCCTTCATGTACCGGTCCGTGAACGGGGGCACCGGCGGTATTACGGGCAACAACTGCTCGCCGCCTCCCCCGCCGGTGGTCACGCCGCCGCCGGCGCCGCAGCCGCCCGTCACTCCCCCGCCACCACCCACGCCGCAGCCGCCGGCTAACCCGGGTGACAGTGTGAACTGCACCAGCTTCAGCAGTTGGTCAGCAGCCCAGGCATGGTTCAACAAGTACTACCCCTGGTACGGGGACGTTGCGCATTTGGATTCGGACAAGGACCTCATCGCCTGCGAAAGCCTGCCGGGCCACCCCTAGCGGAACGTACGACGCCGGGCCCTGCCTCGTGCGGCAGGGCCCGGCGGACGCGTGGGCCAGAGGATGCGCGGACCCAACTACCCCTTGAAAACCGGCGCGCGCTTCTCTTGGAACGCCCGGAAACCCTCGGCATAATCGTCGGTTTTGCACAGACGCGCCTGCTCGGTGTTCTCCTCGGCCATGGAGGCCCACAGTCCAAGGCGCTGATCCCGGATGTGGGCCACCAACTCCTTGGACGCAACAAAGGCACCCGTTGCGCCGGAAGCAACGCGAGCAACAATCGCCCTTGTCTCATCGAGCAACACGTCGGCCGGCATTGCGCGGCTGAACATACCCTGAGCCACTGCTTCGGTGCCCGAGATGAGATCGGCTGTGTAAATCAGGTCCAGGGTGCGGTGCATGCCCAGCCGCTCCGTGAAGTACCAGTGCCCACCCGAGTCCAGCGTGGCGCCCAGCTTGGCAAAGGGAGAGCCGAACTTGGCATTTTCCGCCACATAGACAACGTCCGTGGCCAGCAACAGCCCAAGACCAACGCCGAGGCACGCACCATGTGCGGCAGCGAAGGTGGCCGCCGGGAACGCAGCCATCTTTTTCAGCAACGGCTCCACGAGGCCGCCCAGGTAGGCCTGGGCATCATCGGTTTCAGGAGTGACTGCAGCTATGTCGCGGCCGGCGCAGAAAGCCCGGCCTTCCCCTCGGAGCAACAGGGCCCGCACCTCGCCGCGGGAGGCGGCGGCAGCGGCGTCGTCGTACGCTTTATCCAGTTCCCTTAGCGCGTCTTCGTTCAGCGAGTTCAGCTTTTCGGGGATGTTGAGGACTATTTCGGCAATGCCGCTGGCAATGGAGAGCTCGATCATGGGACTCCTTAGACGTCGAAGTTGACGGTCACTTCTTCGCTGGTGGGGTGGGACTGGCAGGTTAGGACGTACCCCTTATCCAGCTCGTCCTGTTCAAGGGCGTAGTTCTCATCCATGGTCACGGTCCCGGTGACCAGTTTGGCCCGGCAGGTCCCGCAGACGCCGCCGGCGCACGCGAATGGGACGTCCGGACGAACGCGCAGGGCAGCGTTGAGAATGGACTCGCGGGCATGGGTTGGGCTGGCGACGTCACCGGTGAGGCCGTCCAAGGTGAAGGTGATCTTGTACGTATCCTGCGACTCGTCGGCAAGAACGGGCCTGCCGGCGTTGCCCTCGGGGCGGTCCGGCCGGCCGGTGGTGAACAGTTCAAAGCGGATGTGCTCCGGCTCCACGCCACGTGCGGCCAGCGTGTCGCGGCACAACTGGACCAACTCGAACGGCCCGCACAGGAACCATTCGTCCACGTCCTCGGCGTGGATGGCACTGCTCAAAAGCGCCTGCAACTTCTCCGAATCGATGCGCCCCGTCATCAAGGGAGCGATGCGCTGTTCACGAGACAGCACATGGTGCAACGCCAAGCGCGTAGGGTACTTGTCCTTCAAGTCCGCGAGCTCCTCAAGGAACATCACGTCCATGGCGGCTTTGTTCGCGTACACCAAGTCAAAAGTGGTCTCGGGATTCGCTGCCAGGAGGGTCCGCGCGATCGCGATCACCGGAGTGATGCCGGACCCTGCGGCGATCGCCACAAAGTTCCCGGGCTCCCCCGCCAGTTCCTCGGGGTGGTTCATGGAATTCATGACGTTGTGCTGAACGGCGGAACCGTCCTTGCCGTGCCGTGAGATGAACGCACCCTGCGGGCTCATCACGTCCAACACGTCTCCGGCCTTGAGCTCAGCGTTGGCCCACGTGGAGAACAGCCCACCCAAGTCCTTCTTGATGGCCACACGAATCTCGCTGCTGCCGTCCGCAAAGCTGCGCGGCTCCGCGCAGATGGAGTAGCTGCGGCGGACCTCGTGAGGTTCGCCGCTCTCGTCAGGCAACGTGGTGCGCAACGCTACGTACTGGCCTGGAAGGTAGTCATACTGGCCAGCCAACTCGGCAGGAACACCGAACGTGACCTCAATGGCATCGTCCGTGAGGCGTCGGACGTCCGTGACGGTCAGGTTGTGGAAAGACGCACGACGGCGGCTGGCCGTCTGTGTTTCGGTGGTCATGGCTGCTTCCTTAGAGGACTTTGAAGTAGTCGAACGGTTCCTTGCAGTCCTGGCAGACAAACAGCGCCTTGCAGGACGTGGAACCAAAACGGGTGAGTTCCTTGGTGTTCAGCGAGTTGCACTGCGGGCATTTGACCGCGAGGCTCAGCCGGACGGGCCCGGAATGTCCGCCAGCGGCAGCCCGGCCGGAGGGCGGCGCGATCCCGTACTCCTGCAGCTTCGCCTTGCCGGACTCGGTCATCCAATCCGTGGTCCACGCCGGCGCGAGCACCAGGTTGATATCCACGCTTGCGTAGCCTTGCTGCTCGAAGGCCTTCCGGAGATCGTCACCAATGGCGTCCATCGCGGGACAGCCGGAATAGGTGGGCGTGATGGTGACCTCGACGGCGGTAGTTGCGGGGCCGCCGTCGTGCGAGTCAGCCTCCCCTACCGCAGGCGTGACGCGGATGCCCCGCAGGATGCCCAGGTCCTCGATGGTCAGGACCGGGATCTCCGGATCGCAGACAGTGGACGCGATGTCCCATGCCTGCTGCTCCACCGTGCTGAGCGCCCGTGCTGCCACGCTGGTCACCAGCTTGCGCCTGGGTGCTCGCGCGCCAGGACCTGCATCTCAGCAAGGACAAAACCAAGGTGCTCAGAGTGCCTACCGCGGCGGCCACCACCGGGTGCCTGCGGAACGGAGGGGATATCAAGTTCGGCTTCGGCCATGATTTCGCCCGTCAGCCGGTCGAATGCCGAGCGGAGGCTCGACGGTTGAACCACGACGCCGGCCTCGGCCAGGCGGGTGGTCAGCTCATCGTCTTCGAACAGTTCGTCCACGTACGGCCACAAGAGCTTGAAACCCTGGGTGATGCGCTTCCTGGATTCGTCAGTGCCGCCCGCTAGGCGCAGCACCCACTGGGCACTGTGATCGCGGTGGTAATCCACTTCCTTCACGGCCTTCGCGGAGATGGCGGCAATGGTGGGATCCGTGGACGCGGTCAACGCGGTGTAGAGCTCGTACTGATAGAAACTCACAATGAACTGGCGCGCGATGGTCACTGCGAAATCACCGTTGGGCTGTTCAAACAGGTGCGCTGAACGGAACTCGTGTTCGCGGCGGAAGTACGCCAAATCATCCTCGGATTTGCCCCAAGCAGCACCGGCATAGGTCAGGAACGAACGGGCGTGGCCCAGCTGATCCAAGGCGATGTTGCCGAGCGCGATGTCTTCCTCGAGCTCAGGAGCACGGGAAATCCAGTGGCCCAAGCGCTGGGCGAGGATCAGGCCGTCGTCGCCCACGCGCAGGGCGAACTCGGCGACGTCCTCGCTGGGCTTGATCTCTCCCCTGGTGATCTCAAGGGCAATGTCTTCCGGACGCAGTGCATTACCTGGCGTGATGCGGGTGGCGCTTGCAGAACCATCTCCGGACGCACCAGCGCCGTGGACTCCTACGGAAATGTCGCCGTGGCCCTCGATAGCGAAGTCGGATTCTTTGTTGCTCACAGGTGCTTCACGCCTTCGCTCTTGGTGTAGTAGGTGGCGTGGCGGTAATCCTTGCCCTGAGGGGACTCGAAAAATGCTCCCTTGGAATCCGGGTCGCTGGAGGAGATGGCCTCTGCCGGAACCACCCAGATGGAGACGCCCTCATTGCGCCGTGTGTACAGATCCCGGGCATTTCGCAAGGCCATAGCTGCATCGGGAGCGTGCAAGGAACCAGCGTGCACATGCGAGAGACCCCGGCTGGAGCGCACGAAGACTTCCCAGAGGGACCATGGCGCTTCACGATGCTGGTCCGCAGTAGTAGCGACCTTAGGTGCTTCGCGGTTAATCTCACTGGCGGCGCTGGCCGGTACTTCGGGGTTGCCGTGGGGATCCATTATGCTACGTTCACTTTCTCTGCTTGCTTGCGGGCGTAAGCCACTGCGGCTTCGCGAACCCAAGCACCGTTTTCGTGTGCCTCACGGCGGCGCTCGATGCGCTGCGAGTTGCACGGCCCGCGGCCCGCCAGGACTTCCTTGAACTCGTTCCAGTCCAGGGGCCCGTGCTCCCACTTCTTGGTTTCTTCGTTGAAACGTACGTCCTTGTCCGGGAGGGTCAAGCCAAGGACGCGGACCTGCTCCACCATCATCCCGACGAACCGGCTGCGGAGTTCATCGTTGCTGAAGCGCTTGATGTTCCATGCCATGGACTGCTTGGAGTTGGGCGAATCGTCATCCGGCGGACCAAACATCATCAACGACGGCGCGTACCAGCGGTTCACGGCGTCTTGGGCCATCTGCTTCTGTGCAGACGTGCCGTTGGAGAGCTCAAGCAGGATCTCGAAACCCTGGCGCTGGTGGAAGGACTCTTCCTTGCAGATGCGCACCATTGCGCGGCCGTAAGGACCGTAGGAGGCGCGGCACAGGGGCACTTGGTTGCAAATGGCGGCACCATCCACAAGCCAACCGATGGCTCCCATGTCCGCCCAGGAAATCGTGGGGTAGTTAAAGATGGACGAGTACCGGGCCTTGCCGGCGATCAAATCTTCCATCATCTGGTCCCTGCTCTGGCCCAGTGTCTCTGCTGCGGAGTACAGGTACAAGCCGTGACCAGCCTCGTCCTGGACTTTGGCCATCAAGATGGACTTCCGCTTCAGGCTCGGTGCCCTGGTAATCCAGTTGGCTTCCGGCTGCATCCCGATGATTTCCGAGTGGGCATGCTGGGAGATCTGCCGTAGCAGGGTCTTGCGGTATGCCGCCGGCATCCAGTCACGCGGTTCGATGCGCGAGTCCTCCGAGATGATGCGATCAAAGTACGCCTTACCCGCTTCCTCCCGCTCCTGCTCCTCCGGGGACAGCTCAGCGGGCACTGACTGCAGATTCTGCGATGCCATGGTTGCTCCTAATAAATTACCGACCGTTCGTTCAGAATATGCGGAGCGGACGATTTCAGTCAAGCTTTTAGGAGCGTCTACACGGACGGCACGTAATAGGTTTCGGGGTGCAAGGGAATCTTGCCGTCGGGGAACAACGCGTCGGCCTGGGTAGCGTATTGCCGGATCCGGCCAGGTTTGGCGTGGAGGCCCTCGGCCCAGGTCCACGGCACAAGTCCCATGCGGTCGATGTGCGTTTGGTCCGGTCCCGCCACCATGTCGTACGGGAAATCCGAGTACATCACCAAGCGATCCCGGTGATCCGCGCCCAGACCGCGGGTGATGAGGTGGTCCACGTGGTTACCCACCCCGGCCGGACAAAACAGCAGCTCAGCCTGCGTTTGGCTCATGAGCGCAGACACAACGTTCCTTAGCTCGCGGATCAGTGCCATGTCGCCTCTGGCAATCCGACCCATGGCGATATCAAACCGATAGCTGGGGTAGCGGTGGGTGAACTCCGGGAGGAGCCTGTCCCAGGCGCTGCTCCCCAGCAGGGGTGGCTTGCGCCGGCGTCGGAACAGCGCATCCACCTCGCCGAGATGGATGGATTGGATGCCCATGTCCGCCAGGACTGCCCGGTCCTCCGCCTTCCGGGCCTCGAATAGCTCTCCGGCGTCTGACATGGTGCATTGCCGCAAAAAGGACCGCGCAGCGCGAGTGTGTGGTGCAGGCGTTGCTTCGCTGAACACCGTGGCCACGATGATCCCGCGTCCCCGGGCTTGTGCGTCCATCAGCGCGCCGCAGGACAATACGGCGTCGTCGAGGTGGGGCGAGAGGAACAACCACGGAGCGTCGCCCGCCAGCGAGTGTTCGATTGTTGATTGACGTGGCATTTACGCCCCTTCCCGGCTGCTGGGGTGCACTGCTTCTGACCCGGCTGGCGCCAAAGCCATCAGCGAGTCCCGGTATGACTTAGCCTGCATGTCGGCGAGCGCGTCCCAGTTGTACCCGGCGGCGAATTCCCGTCCGATCGATGCCGCAGTCCGAAGCCCGGAGTCCATGTAACGCCGCGCCATCTCGTCGGCGAAGGCGTTGACGTCAAAGGCGTCCACCAGCCAACCCGCACCCCGTGGAACCACATCCCTGAGGCAGGGGATGTCGAACGCGATCACCGGGGTCCCCGTGGCCAGGGCGTCGATGGCCACCAACCCAAAGGTTTCATGCCTGGAAGGCACCACCACCAGCCGTGCATCACTGAGCGCTTGGAACTTCCTGTCCCCCGACAGCCAGCCAAGCATTCTGATCCGGCCCTCAAGACCGGACTTGCCGATGGCTTCGCGCAGCTTGGCTTCGTCATGCCCGGTCCCCGCGATTAGCAGGTTGGCGTCTATGCGCTCGCTGCACTGCGCCCACGCTTCCAAGAGCAGATCCAGCCCTTTGTGGCCGAACTCCAGACGGCCGAGGAAGAGGATGTCACGCCCGAGCTTGGGTTCCGGTTTCCACGCGGAGGGGTCGACTCCGTTTCCGATGACATCCACGTGGACGTTCGGGTTATATGCCCACAAGTTGTCAGCAATTCCCTGCGAAACGGAGATGAGCCGGCGATGTTTGCGAACGCCCCACCGTTCAAGCCAGTGCAGGGGCAACTTGTATTGCCGTGCTTTGTCACGGGCGTGGAGCCATTGAACGATTCCGATGGTGGGGCGCCAAGTCCAGAGCGGTGCGGCCATGGTGGCAAAGGGCGCGAAAAAGTCCTCTACAACAAGGTCTGCCGCCGAACGGCGTTTGCGTACTTCCCAGGGCAGGCGCACTACGTATCCGAGCAGCCTGGTCAACCTGCTTTTTCCGGTGCCGATGCCGATGGGGATATAGCGTACCCCGTCCTGGACGCGCGCCTCCCAACCGGGATACCGGGTGGTCAGTACGGTGACGTCAAACCCCTTCGCTGCGAGGCGGCTGTTGATTTCGTGGGTCCTGACTGACCCGCCGCCGGCTCCTGGCATACGGGGATCCTCAAATCCCAAGTGCAAAACTCGCATTATCATTTTTCCGTCCCGTAGTCCTTGGAGGGCACCCCGATGTTGGCCGCTGCCGCGGCTTCAAGATCGGCGGGATCTACGTACCAAACAGTGGTTTCACCGTTAGTAGGGCCTGAGGTGGTGATCATCGGGGTGCCATGGGTTTTCAACCAAACGAGCATGGTGGGGTTGGCATATCCGTAGCCCTGGCTGGTGGGCTTGGACTGGGTGAGGATGTAGCTGACGCCGTTTTGTTTCATCAGGGGCGCGGAAGGCCAAATCCCGAACCGCGGATCCGCCCTGTAGGCGAACTGCGCTGTGCTGTTGGTGACGCTGATCCGGGCGTCGGGTGGAAGTTCGGCTTGTATCCAGCCGTTGGCCCTGACGAAACCGTCATCCACGGCCAGTTCGGTACGGAGCCCCAACACCACGGTGACAACCACGTAGCAAACGCTGAGGACTGCCAGCGGTCGGCGTGCTTTGGGGCGTCTTTCCCGCAGCTCCACCACAACCAGGACCGAACAGATAGCCCCGGCCACCATGACGCCGTACCCGTATTGTTCCTCGAACGTGCCGAACACTGCACTGTAGGCGCCCGCCGCGCCGAGGCCCAAGCCGGCCAACCCGATCAGACGCCGACCGGCGTAATGGCTGAAGCACAGGAGGAGCCCAACCAACGGGCACAAGCCCAACAGCACATAACTTGTACCGAAGCTGCTCCCTTGCTCAATGAGCCGCGAGACCAGGCTCGGGGACCCCTCCGCCGTAAATCCCGAGGTCTTCACCGCCCCGGACATGCGCAATACGCCGTTGCTCTTGGCCCACACCCAACTGGGGAAATATCCATTGGCAGTCACAACCAGCAGGTACACCGCATAGGGGACCAACCCGAAGCCGACCACGGCCAGCCCTTGACGCCACGGGATCGTCTTCTTCCACACAGTGGCAACGAGGACGGGGGCAACGCTGCAAATAAAGAAGAAGTCTTTACACAGCACGGAAATCCCCAGCAGCAGACCGGCGGCAGCAATCCTCAGGAAAGATCGCCTGCTCTTCTGTGCGCGTCTATCCACGAGCAAGAGCAGGCCGATCAGAGCCGGCAGCATCGCCGAAGTTTCCAGGAACGCATGGCTGTTGTTCCTGAGGACGAACGGCTCGAACGCGAGAAGCGCAGCTGTGAGCCATGCCGCCGTCGTGCTTGCCAGCTTCCGCACCAAGAGGAAACCCAGCCCCACGGTCACGGCACCCAACGCGGCGTTGAGCCAGCGCAGGTGCAAAGTGACGTCGATGATGGGTCCGGAAATGTTGAAGAGTTTGATGGCGGCGGCTTCGAGCAGGAAGTAGCCGGGTGGGTGAAGGAAAAATGGCCCATCCGGCAGCGTGGGGAAGCGGCCGGTGCTGACGGATTCACCGAGTTGGACGTACAACAGCTCATCCACCCACAGTTCAAAACCCTGCTGAAGGCCCAAGGCCCGGACACCGAACGCCCCGGCAACCACGGCAATGAAGGCAACCGCTGCGTTCGTAAACACCCAACTGCCCAAGAACGCCACTCGGGCTGTTCGCCGCTCGCCATGCTTGGACGTGCGGCGGCGCCGGGCCCGCCGTCGCCGTCGAATTCTGAGGTCGTTCCAGTACGGCAGCATGCCGCGCTGGTGGGCCAGGACTGCCACCCCGCTGACACCGGACACCAGAAGCCACACCATCGGCTGCAGATGCCCGGCCACAGCGAGGACCACCAGCAAGGCCACGGCAAGGAGCGCAGACCGGCCGACTCTCGTCCCCGGCCCGGCAGCCATCAGGATGGGCCGCGCCAACACCACCAGCACGACGGCGGCCGCTACAGACCCGACGGCACAACCGACGCTCAAGCCGAAAACGCCGTCCACCTGCCATCCGCCCCACAGACCGCCAACAACCAGCAACGACGCGCACACGAGGCCAACCTGGCAACGACGGTAGGCCCGCATGGCCAACAGCACTGTGGAAAGTCCCATCAACACCGCGTAACCCAAGCCGGCTGCGGCAAGCCACGGCAGGAGTTCCAACGAGCCGTGATATTTCTGCGGAACAATCAAGCCGGCCAACGACGCAGGCGCGGTGGCGATGATGGCAAAGGCCACCACGGCGAGTTGCCCGAAAGAAGCGAAGGCATCCCTCAGGACGCCGCCGGCGTCCACCCCTGGGGTGCGCAGCAACGGGAAGGCCACCAGCGCGGTCCCTGCCGGCACGTAAACGGGACCCTTGGCGATCGTCGAGAGGGCCTGGAAACCTGCGGCGGCCACCGATCCGTCGTCCAGAAAGCCCACCAAGACCACATCAATGCCCACCAATACCGACACCACGCACAGAACCGATGCGATGTCGCTGGTTTCAGCCCACCGCCATTTTTGGCGCACCACATGCGGGCGCCAACGGAGGTCGCGATAGAACGAACGCGGCACCAACAGTCCTCCGGCTGCACCCACGGCGAAGCCCAGGACTGCGCCTCCCGCACCCCAAGCCAGGGCAACGACCAACAGGCTGAACATCAGCCTGACCACCACTTCGCCGACGGTCCGCAAGGCGTACCACTTAAAACGCAGTTCGCCTTGAAGCCAACCTTCTTGGGCCGTCGAGGCAAAAATGGCGAAAGAACCCAGTGCCACCGCGCCGGCCATGGACGGTTTGCCCAGCGCCAGCGTCAGACCGCCCGACACGAGGGCAGCCGCAGCGCCAGCCAGGCACGAAACAAAAACCGAGAAAGCAATCCCGTCACGCCTGCCTTCAGAGCCCGCGGGATAAGCAGCCACAACGTGTGAAAGCGGTAGGGGGACCAAAGCCGCAGCCACGATACCCACGATCCCGACCATCATCGCGGCCGAGGCGAACAACGTGTAGTCGGCGGTGCCCAGCGTGTTGGCCATCAAAAGGGTGCAGGCATAACTAACGAGGCCAACCGCTCCCGCGGAGACAGCCAGGACACCGCTGTTGCCGGCTACGTCCACCGTGCTGTCCGGTGTGTTGTCCCTGCCCTGCGCTGTTGCACGCCCACGCACAGCAGTGGTCATGACGTGATCTTTTACCTCCACCAACAAATTGGCGCTACTGACCGTCGACGGCGTCGACAGGAGAGAACGCGCTTCCAGGCCCGGCGAGGAGCGTGTTCGGGCCAGCGGGACGGAGCTGCACCCCTTCGCCGCCGATCCTTGTCACGGCAGCGAAGGCTTCGAATTCGTCGCGCCCCCTCATCAACACCGATACGTAGCTCCCCCCAATCACCGCAACCTCGTCCGTTGGGCGCAGGATGGTATCCAGATCCGCTTCGGCGGGCAGATCGAACTGCGCCAAGGTTGAGAGATCCGAGTGGCTGGCGCGTGGATCTCCACCCTCCCGCAACAATTTTTCTTCCTCGAGGAGCGCCCCCGTGAGCAGCCTTGCACTCCTGTCCCATGTGAAGCATCCGGCCCATTCGCGGCACTCGGCGGCCATCACGCTGGCCGTTCGCGGTGCAGCCAACGCCCACACGGCATCGATCATTGCGTTTGCGAATTCCCTGGGCGCATCGACAAGCCATCCGGTCCTGCCTTCAACAACTGAGTCCCTAATGCCGGGAACTCGCAAGGCCAAGCAAGGTACACCCCACGCGGCCGCCTCGATCACCGAACATCCCCATCCCTCCGAAGCCGAGGTGGACGCGGTCAACCATGCCCTGCCCAACAACGCATCCCGCACCGCGTCGGGTTGATAACCGTGGAACGTCACGGCGTCGTCGAGGCCCAGGTCCATGGCCAGCTGTTGCAGACGGGACCGCTCGGGACCGTCACCAACAAGGTCCAAACGCAGTTTCGGCACGGTCCGCACGGCGACGGCGAACTGCCCCAACAACAGGTCCAGCCGCTTATGCGGCACTAAACGGCTCACGACGGCGATGGTCGGCTCAGCCGCCCGTTCTGCCACCAAAGGAGGAATGTCGATGCTGCCGTTAGGCACCACGTGGATGGGTCCGGAAAATCCGAGCTTCCGCAATTCCAAGCGGGTTGACGGCGAAACGGCGACGATGGAGCGTTGGCCGTACACCGTCTTGGCGCCGGCGCTCTCCAGGAAACGTCCCACCGCAGCCATGGGTGGGGAGAATTTTGTCCGGAACTGTTCTTGGTGGACGTGATGGACCACTTGGACGATGGGCGTAGTGCGCGGCAGGAACAAGGGGGAGAAAAACGGGATCCCGTTTTGGCAGTCAACAACGGCATCGTAATTCGCTCCGCTGCGGAGCATCTTGAGCGCTGCCTGGCCGTAAATCGACAAGGGGCCTCCCCCGCGCAGTATCCGGATCCCGTCGATGACGTCCTCCGCAGCCTGGCCCGAGTCACGCCCGGTAAACCACGTAACTTGAACTCCGTTTTGCACCCATCTACGTGAGATCTGGTGCATGTACTGTTCGGCGCCACCAGCCTGGGAATGTTGGATGTCGCGCCAGTTGAGGACCAGCACATGTTTGCCGGCAAGCTGTGCCGGGGAGTTCATGTCCGTTGTGGCATAGGTCATGCTGATGCTTTCTGAAGTTGAATCACTGAGGCGAAACTGGCCACGCCATCCTGGAAGGGGCGGAAGGTTGACTTAGCTCCGTCAGTCCAGGCAACCGGGAGCTCCACGATGCGTGCCTCATTGTTCTGGAGGCGCAAAAGGAGCTCCACGTCAAAGGCGAAGCCGGTGCTGCGGCACTGCACCATTGCCGCGGTCAAGGCGTCCCGTTCAAAGAATTTGAAGCCACATTGGGTGTCTTGGATGCCCTTGACCTTTGCTTTGGTCAGCACGCGGAACGCCGTTCCGCCCACCCTGCGCCCGAGATGCTGTGGACGCACCACGGTAGAGCCCTCCGCATGGCGGGACGCAATCACCGCTGCCGCCCCGTCCTCGAGGAGGGACATCGTCTGGGTGAGGGTTTCCAAAGGAGTAGCGAGGTCTGCGTCAAAGAAGCCGGTAAACCTGGACGTTCCGCTCAGTAGGCCACGCCGGACAGCAGCTCCCTTTCCCTGCAGGGAGCAGCCCACCAAGGAGATAGGCACCATGGCACCCGCGTCACGGGAGATACGCCGCACAACCGCCGCCGTCTCGTCCACGCTGCCGTTGTCCACCACCACAATGCGTGAGGACCATGATTGGCTGGCGAGGAAGTCCACCGTTTGTACCAACGTATTCGGAATCCTCGTTGCCTCGTTGTACGCAGGAATCACAACTTCCAAATCCACCGGCGAGCGCCGCAACGTCTCCGGATGCTGCCGGGCTTGCAGGCGCACCCGTTTTCCAACGTGGACACTGGGTGATTGAAGCGGGACCATCTGAACCTCCAACTCTTCGGAACGGAAAGGGCACAAACCGTGCTCGCCTATACTGAGTGGCACCCCAGCGCAAGTCATGACGCGAGAGTGCTGGTTCCCTGCTAAGTCGTGGACAGCTATCGCTAGCGCTGGCCCCCGTCCGGCGCTCTGAGCGAAATTCCGGCTCGGTGTCAGGGGCCCTCTATAGAGTGGCCACATGAGCCAGACTTCCTCCGCACCTGCCGCTGATACGGAACCGTCCATCCAGCCTCCCGTCGCCAAGCGTGTTCCCACGCGCCGCGAACACCATGGAGATGTGTTCGTGGACAACTACGAGTGGCTGCGGGACAAGGAATCGGAGGAGGTCATCGCGCACCTCCGGGCTGAGAACGCTTACCAGGAAGCGCAGACGGCTCATCAGGAGCCGCTCCGTGAAGCCATGTTCCAGGAAATCAAGGGACGCACGCAGGAGACTGACCTGTCCGTGCCCAGCCGCAAGGATGGGTGGTGGTACTACAGCAGGTCCGTGGAAGGCATGGAGTACAGCATCCAGTGCCGCGTGCAAGCGCAAAACACCGGTGACCGCGTGGCTGACTGGACTCCCCCCACTGTGGAGGCGGGCTTGGAGCTTCCGGGTGAACAGATCATCCTGGACGGCAACCTCGAGGCTGAAGGCAAGCCCTTCTTCAGTGTCGGCGGCGCCGCCGTGACCGTGGACGGCAATCTCTACGCCTACGCAGTGGATAACGCAGGGGACGAGCGCTTCACGCTGCGCATCAAGGATCTGCGCACGGGCGAGCTCCTCCCCGACGTTATCGAGAACATTTTTTACGGCGTGGCCTTCTCCCCTGACGGCACCCGCATCTTCTACACCCTCGCCGACGATTCGTGGCGACCCTACCAAGTGAAGTCCCACGTTTTGGGCACGCCCGTTTCCGAGGACAAGGTTCTTTATCAAGAGGACGACGTCGCCATGTGGCTCGGTTTCGACCTCGCCTCGGATCGCCGTCACCTGGTGCTCAGCATCGGCTGCTCCGAGTTCAGCGAGACCCGCCTGTTGCGCTTCGACGATCCCGATGCCGGACTGACCACCGTTATCTCTCGTGATGAACGCATCCTTTACGACGCCGAACCCTTCCTGCTGGAGGGCCGCGAAACGCTGCTCCTGACCCACAATAAGGACGCCATCAACTCGATGGTCAGCCTCGTTGATCCAGCCGAGCTCACCAAGCCGCTCGCCGAGCAGCACTGGCGTACCGTCGTCGAGCACTCCGATGACGTCCGCGTCAACGGCGCGGGCCTCACCTCAACCCATCTGGTGCTGTCCGTCCGCAAGGACACCATTGAGCGCGTCCAGGTGCTGCCGCTTGCAGGGCTCGGAACCGAAGGGCAACAGGCACCGGTGGAGCCTTCGTTCGACGAAGAGCTGTACACGGCAGGGGTTTCCGGGTCTGACTACGACGCCCCGGTAATCCGCATGGGCTACACGTCCTACTTCACGCCGTCGCGCGTCTATGACTTCGTCCTGCCTACCCCCGACCAGCCCCAGGGCCAGTTGCTGCTCCGCAAGGAAAGCCCCGTTTTGGGCGGCTACTCGCCTGCGGACTATGTGGCCACCCGCGAATGGGCCACGGCCGACGACGGCACCCGCGTGCCGCTATCCGTGCTCCGGCACGCATCGGTACAGCAGGACGGCGCTTCTGCCGGCCTGGTGTATGGCTACGGCTCCTACGAAGTGAGCATGGACCCGGGTTTCGGGGTGGCCCGGTTGTCACTCTTGGACCGCGGGATCGTCATGGTGATCGCACACATCCGCGGCGGTGGCGAGTTGGGCCGCCATTGGTATGACCAAGGCAAGAAGCTCAGCAAGAAGAACACTTTCTCCGACTTCATCACCGCCACCGACTGGCTCGCGGGTTCAGGGTGGGTGGACCCTGCCCGCATAGCTGCGATGGGCGGCTCAGCCGGCGGCCTTCTGATGGGCGCCATCGCCAACATGGCGCCCGAAAAATACGCGGCGGTGG
Organism: Arthrobacter sp. SIMBA_036; assembly: GCF_046535135.1. NCBI lineage: Bacteria > Bacillati > Actinomycetota > Actinomycetes > Micrococcales > Micrococcaceae > Arthrobacter > Arthrobacter sp. SIMBA_036. Next base: position 92,573 of record NZ_JAWRXG010000010.1, on the reverse strand, counting down.
TGGCCCAAGTGCCCTTTGTGGATGCGCTGACCACCATCCTGGACCCGGACCTTCCGCTCTCCGCCTTGGAATGGGAGGAATGGGGTAACCCGATCACCGACCCCGAGGTGTACGCCTACATGAAGTCCTACACTCCGTACGAGAATGTGCGGGCCGTGGACTATCCCAAGATTGCCGCCGTCACCTCGTTCAACGACACCAGGGTGCTGTACGTAGAGCCGGCCAAATGGGTCCAGGAGCTACGTTCGGTGACCACCGGGGCGGAGCCGGTGGTCATGAAGATTGAGATGGACGGCGGCCACGGAGGGGCGTCCGGCAGGTACGTCCAGTGGCGGGAACGGGCATGGGACTACGCGTTCGTAGCGGATGCCTTGGGCGCCACCGCACTGTTGCCCGGCGCCGGGCTGAAGTAGGACCTGCTGAAGTAGGACTCAGGCCTGCTGGGCCCGCAGGACGGCGTAATACCCGGGGATCACGTCCGAGGAGTGGGGGTTGGTGAGGGGGCGGGTCTCGATATGGGCCTCGCCCTCCGCCAAGAGATCCCAGTTGGCCGCCGGGAAGGCTTTGGTTCGCTGCGGTGCACCGAAATGTCCGGGCATCGGCAACCCGCGGATGGCCCACTCCAGCGGCTCTGGAATGGAATTCCGGGTGGCGCCCAGGTGGCTGACGTAGTCCACGGGAGTGCCCCGGAAGTTGGTTTCTGCCAGGAATACGCTGCCCCGGGATCCGATGACGGGACGCAGGTTCTCGGCCAACGCAGCTCGCCCCTCGCGGTCCAGGACGTGCAGCACTCCCCGGATAAAGACGTTGGCTTCGCCCTTCCAGCCGGCGGCTTCGAGCGCCGTCGCTACGGTGCCCGCCGCGTCAGGTGCCGTCATGTCGCAGACCGCGAACGACGTCGTCGTCATTCCCGCGGACTCCTGACGGGCCCGTTCCACAGCGTTGGCGGAATAGTCGAGTCCCAGCGCGTGCGGGAAATGCCGGGCCAGGAGGCGGGTGAAGCTGCCATTGCCACACCCAACGTCCACCACGGGAAGCGCCGGGTCCAGTTGGGCCAGGATGGGGAGGTAGCCGTTGAGTTCATGGTCGCTGCCGGAGTCCCATAGGACATCCCCGCCGGCTCCGGTGGACCGTACGTCGCCCCAGTACTTATCCCAGGCAGTGGAGGCGTCTTTAGGCGCGGAAGAAGAGAGCCTGATGAGGCGAGGTACCAGCAGGTACTTCCGGAGAGCGGAGAACATGATCTAAATATAAGCGTCCTTACACGCCCAACAGCCACTCCAGGGCTTCTGTCTCGGACGTAAAGAACTTGGTGGGGCACGGCGCTTTCATGATGCCGAGGAAGAAATTGGCGATAACCCTGTCCACGGGTGAGGCGCCAAGCAGTGCGATCCGCGATGCCTGGCAGGGTTTGGCGAACACCGAACGGGCACCCCTGGTGACGTCGTCGGTGGTGGCCATATCCACGATCATCGGATGCCGGTTGGCGCCACAGAGTTCGTTAACCCGATCCATGGCCCTTTGGGCGTCCGGTTCCTTGATCTTGGCACCCCGGGGCCAGGTCAGGCGCAAATAGCCGGGGTCTTGGAGCTTGAGCTCAAACGCGACCTCTTGCTGGTTTGGTGTTGCTTCCGGCTTCACTATTCTCCTCGATTGCAGTCTGCCTCAAGGCTGACTAATCCGCAGGCCAAAGTAAAGACGCAGGTAAACACTCATGCGGCTTGTTCAGCGCCGAACCTCCGTACCGGCCTACCGCTGATAGTGTGTTGCCAAATCCGCAATTCGGGTGGGCAATATCGTCTTGGAGGTGGTTCTGTGGGCCCGACTGGCTCCAATGCGCAGCACGCTCCGCTTGCTGTCGTGGCAGATTCAGACCAGGACCGCCTGGGAGCAAGCACAACTGCGCTGACGTCAGCGGGTTTCGAGGTACTTGCGGCGTATGACCCGGCCTCGCTTGCGGCCTTGATCAACGCGCGGACGCCCTCGGTGATCGTCGTCGAAAACGCACTGGCCGACAGCCTCCACAATCCTGGCGCGCCCATCCTCCTGCTCGTTGGGCCGGAAGACTCCGTGGATCCGAAGACCGTGGAGGCATGGCGCCAGGCGGACTATATCTTCAGCCCGGTGCGCAATGACGAACTGGTCCAGCGGGTCAAAGCCCTGGTGGGCCGTGCAGCCGAACGTGTCCGGAACCGCAGCAAGGTCGAGGCCCTGCGCGAAAACCTCCGTAACGTTTCGGCGGCGATCCGGGAAACCAATGATCCACAAATCATCGCCAACCATGTTGTCTGCGGATTCGGCAGGGCCTTGGATGTGGACCACGTATGGTTCGCGACGTTCCGCGATGAACGGGTCCCCCTGATCCGCGCCCAATGTAACCGGCCCGGCCTTCCCCAGCTCCCAGCGAAGCTTGGCCCCAGTGAAGAGACCATCATCGAGGTATCCAATCGGTTGTGGGCCGAGGCGGAAGTCCTGGCCGTGACCGATCACCGGGAGGAACCCGATTCCCGGATCACCATGGCCCTGCACGAATGGGCTGAGGAGATCCACCCGATTTCCACAGTGTTGCTCCCCGTAGGCGAGGGCAGCTCCGCCCTGGGTGTCATCTTGCTCGCCACCGTGCAGGAGAGGCACCCGTGGACCAGTGCCGAAATCGCCCTCATGCAGCACGTGGCGGCGAACGTAGCCCATGGACTGATCCAAGGCCACCTCATTGGCGCCCAACAGCGCGTGCTTCACCAGTTGAGGCAATTGGACAAAGCCAAAACAGACTTCCTCGCCACCGTAAACCACGAACTCCGCACTCCGCTGACCTCCATCACGGCTTACTTGGACATGATTCGTGACGGCGCCGGCGGACCGGTTCCGGACGGCATCAGCAGCATGCTCGACGTCGTAACCCGCAACTCGGACAGGCTCCGCACGCTCATCGAGGACATGCTTACGGTGTCCATGCAGGACGCCAGCAACCTGGACCTTAAACCTGTGGACATCGCCAAACTGCTCCAAGTAGTGGTGGCAACTTTGCGCCCCCTGGCTGAATCCCGCCACATCTCGGTGTCCTTCTCGGAGGCGTCGGAGGACGTGGAGATCACAGCTGACGAAGCCAAGCTTGAACAGGTCTTCACCAACATCGTTGCCAACGCCATCAAGTTCACGCCCGTGGGCGGCCAGGTGGGGATCACCAGTTCAGTGACCGCCTCCAACGGTGGACGAACCTCTGCGGTGGTACGCATCGCCGACACTGGACTTGGTATCCCGGAGCACGACCTGCCGCACATTTTCACCCGCTTCTACCGGGCCTCCAACGCTACGTCGGCAGCCGTGCCCGGGAGTGGACTGGGGTTGGCGATCGCGCATGACATCATCAGCCGCCACATGGGCAAAATGGTGTTCGACTCCACGCTGGGTACCGGGACCACAGTATCCGTGGAGCTTCCCGTTGGTGGTCCCTAGGCACGCTTTCGCAACACAGCGCGCTGAGAAGAACGATTAAAACAACGATGCCCCGGGTAGTCACCCGGGGCATCGTGCTGTTTCATCAGCCTGTCAGGACAGGCCGTCCTATCCCCAATTAGTTCGGCCACCACCCAATCGTCGTGGTATTCGTCTTGGTGGTGGTCACGCTGTTAGGCCACCATCCGATTGCCGTGGTGTTGGTTTCCTGGGTTGGCGCGGCATTGGCCGGAGCAACGAATCCTGCTACCGCCAAAATGCCTGCCATGAGCAGGGTTACTGCAAATTTCTTCATCCGCTGTGCCCTTTCAAACTGATGCGAACTTCAGTATGTGATATGTAAAAACGTCACCCCGCAAACTATACGAGCTTTTGTCCATCTTTGACATGGATAATGAGCACATGCAGAGTCCGCAGTTAGCCCCCCACCTTGTCGCCGGGCTCACTGCGCGCGCCAAATGGAAAGAGCGGGACTTTGAGGACGCGTATCGCTTGGCCGGTGAAGCCGCACATCTTGCCCAGGCCGCCGGTGATCACCTTTTGTGGTGGAATATGCTCTACCTCCAAGCTGAGTGCCTGAGGGACCAGGGAAACATTGAGCAATACCTGAAGCTGGCTACGGATCTGAACAACCTCCAATTGACCGCCACCTCCCCGGAGCTCGGCGCGAAGGCCGGCACCCTCTTGGCCGTTGCTTTACAGGGCTCTGGCCGGCTTCCGGAAGCCGCGGAAGTGGCGTCCGCGGCTGCGCAACTGGCTGCCCAGGATCCCGAACTGCGTTATGTTCAAGTGCTGGCCCAGCGTGCTTTGATTGCGGCTTTGGCCGAAAGCAGACGCTTGGAGGACGCCTGGCGGGAGTGCCTCGTCCTGGAAACGCTCCTGACGGATGAAGTTGACGAGGATACAGCCGGAAAGGGCTACTGGGTCATCGGGAACGTAGCCTTCCTCACCGATCACGTCTCAGAGGGCGTTCGATATCACGATCAGGCTGCCGAATGGCTTTCGCCCTCCAAAGATGTCGATTTATGGGCCCGCTTCAATCGGGCATCGGCCGAAATGCGATTACAGGCAAAGCTCAACGACGCAGCAACGCTTCGATGCATTGAGCGTGCGGAACTGGCCACGGATATCGTGGGGGGATCCGAGCGGGACCATTTGGAAATGGCGCTGGTTAGGGCACACTGGAATTTCCTCATTCAAGACATCCCTGAGGCGTTGGCAATTCTTGAACCGCTGTGTGCCCGATCCTCCATCTTGGCCACCCAAACGGCGGCCGAAGCGCATTTCCTCTTGGCGCGGGCGTTGGTGGAAGCAGGAAGGCGCGACGACGCCGTGGCAACCTTCGAGGAAACGGCGCGGCTGTTCGACGAGGCCGCACTACCGGAGCGGAGCGCCGCAGTTCGTGAACACCTGCTGCATATCGATGACCGGCCGAACAGGTCCTATGGGGAGTGACCATGTCTGAGGAAACCGCGTACTCCGCGGACGATCCCCGCCTGGGCCTCCTCTTGGAGGGCATCGTCAGGTTGGCTGCGGGAGACCTGGAAACGAGGATCGAGGTCTCAGCTGCGCGCGATGAGATCGACGCTGTAATCATGGGAACCAACCTGTTGGCCGAAGACCTACAGATCATCTACGAGGAGCTCGAACAGCGGGTGGAAGCCCGCACCCAGCAGCTCAATGATGCCCGCTTGGCAATGCAACACATGGCCATGACCGATCCCTTGACCGGGTTGAGCAACCGATCTGCATTCTCTGCGGCGCTGGCGGAGGCCCAAGCGGCCGGCCTCGAAACGAGCACCAAGCCGGCGATTCTTCTCCTGGACATGGACGGGTTCAAGGCCATCAACGACTCTTTGGGCCACACCATCGGGGACAAAGTACTGGAGACCGTCGCCCGCCGGATCTCGGGGGCAGTCCGGGAACAAGACATGGTGGCCCGTATGGGCGGCGACGAGTTTGCTGTTCTTTTGCCGGACGTATCCCCTGCCATGGCGGCTTCAGTCGGAAACCGGATCCTGGCGGCTTTGGACGGCCTGATAGAGATCGAGGGACACCACCTTCGGTGTGGGGCCAGCATGGGCCTGCGCATGGCTGATCCAGGCGTCAGCGCTGATGACTTGATGATGGAAGTCGATATTGCCATGTACGAATCCAAAGCGGACGGGAGGGGCAAACTCAAGGCATTCGAGCCGTCCATGTTGCACGTACGGCAGATGCGCAACCAGCTGGTGGCCGAGCTCAAAGAGGCCATTGCAGGCTCCCAATTGGTGCTGTACTACCAGCCGATCATCCGCTTGGACACCCGGGAGATAGAGGGCGTCGAGGCGTTGGTCCGCTGGAACCACCCCACGCGTGGGATCGTCATGCCAGACGAGTTCATCCCTATCGCCGAAGAAACCGGGATGATCTCGCAATTGGGCGGCTGGGTGCTGCGTGCCGCCGTCGAGCAGTTGAAGCTATGGCGCAGCGACCCCCTGACGTCAAGCCATAACTTCTCTATGCGTATCAACGTTTCGGCTCCCGACCTGCAAAGGCTTGAGTTCGTGGAAGAGGTGCGGGAAGCCCTGTCGGCGTCCGGGCTGGACCCGGCCGCCCTTGTCCTTGAGCTGACCGAAAGCGCCGTTATCCAAGGGAACGCCCTGGACCGCTACACGCTGAGCAGCCTCCAGCGGCTCGGTGTGGGGCTGGAGATCGATGACTTCGGCACAGGTTACTCGTCCATCAGCTACCTCCGGCAGCTGCCCGTGGACGCCGTGAAGGTGGACAGGACCCTGCTTGCCGCCCTGGGGAGTGATCCCTCGCAACCAGCCCTTCTTGCCGCAGTGCTGCAACTGATCCGGGCGTGCGGACTGAATGCCGTGTGGGAGGGTATCGAAACAGAAGAACAAGCCGATTACCTCCTGAGCATCGGCTGCACCAGCGGCCAGGGGTATTACTTCAGCAGACCGCTGCCCGAAGCTGAGATGACTGAACAACTGAAACTCCACAAGTCATGGCCGATTGAGTCCTGAGTCCTGCCTGCCCCGCCATTCGGCGTCGAGGATCGCGTAGATATTCTCGGTTGCCCATTGGCCCTTGTAGTGCCAGTTATCCACCAGGGCGGCCTCCAAACGCATGCCCAGCCGTTGGCAAATTCCAGCTGAGCCTGTGTTGAGGGCATCGAGTTTCGCGTCGACGCGGTGGAAGGCGAGCTGGCCGAAGGCCAAATCCAGGACAGCTTCGGCGGCCTCGGTAGCGATCCCTTGGCCGCGGGCATCCGGATGCAGAATCCAGCCGATCTCACCTTGGCCTGTCCCCTCAAGCCACTTCAGGACAATCTCGCCCTGCAACCCGGGCCGGTCCTTCCGCTCAATCGCCAGGCAAACCCAGTCCCCCTCCCCTGTGAACTGGAAGTTTGCGTACCGCCCGAGGACTTCCATGGACCGGGTCCTGCTGAGCTCGTTGCGGAAGAGGAAGCGGGCAGTCTCCGGAAGCGACTGGTAGCCGTGGAACCGGTCCAGGTCTTCGGCTTCAAAGCGCCGCAGGACCAGCCGCTCCGTGGTGATGGGAAGTTCGATATCGGGCATGTCATAGAGGCTACTAGGCCGTCCCGGAACTTGGTCCAGTCTTGACAGTTCAAGCGATCTGGGATTACCTAATGAACATTCGGTAAATAAAGCTGGAGGCAATGACGCATGGTGGAAACAACCCTTTCCGGTGCATCGCACCACATCCTGGCCAACGACCCCGCGTCGGAATGGATGGGGATCGAGGTCCTCAAGATCGACGACGGCCACGCCACCATCCGCATGACGCTCCGCCACGAGATGCTCAACGGTTTCGGCATGGCGCACGGCGGAATGATCTTCGCCTTCGGTGACACGGCCTTCGCCTTGGCCTGCAACCCGGCGAACCCCACCCCCGAGGAATCCTCCACCATCACAGTGGCGTCCGGCGTCGACATTAACTTCATCAAGCCGGCGTTCCGAGGCCAAGCGATCACCGCCGTCGCCAATCGCCGCGCCAGTGCCGGCCGAAGCGGGCTTTACGACATCCAGATTTACGCCGCCACGCCCGGCACCACTCCAGACGGTACCCCCGGGGAACTCATCGCCGAGTTCCGTGGACGCAGCCGCACCATCTCCAAGAAGTAGGAACCCAGATGACCCAGAACACCGTGGCCGCACCTTCCGGCTCCACCTCCAAAGACAGTGCACCCGTCCTGGACCGCGAAGAAACCATCTCCCGCGACGAACTCGAGGCCCTCCAGCTGAGCCGGCTGCAGCACACAGTGGCCTACGCCTACGATCGCGTCCCGCTGTACAAGCGCAAATTCGACGACGCCGGTGTGCACCCCACCGACTTGAAGGAACTCAGCGACCTCGGCAAGTTCCCGTACACCACCAAGGAAGACCTCCGCCTGGAGTACCCCTTCGGCATGTTCGCCGTACCGCAGGACCAGGTTGCACGCATCCACGCCAGTTCCGGAACCACCGGCCGTCCCACAGTGGTTGGTTACACCAAGAACGACCTCGCTACCTGGGCAACCCTGGTGGCACGGTCCTTCCGTGCCTCGGGCGTCCGCCCCGGAATGAAGGTCCACAATGCCTACGGTTACGGGCTGTTCACCGGCGGCCTCGGCGCCCACGCCGGCGCTGAAGCACTCGGCTGCACGGTCATCCCGATCTCCGGCGGCCAAACCGAGCGCCAGATCCAACTCATCCAGGACTTCAAGCCGGACGCGATCCTGGCCACTCCGACCTACCTGCTAACCATCGCGGACGCCATGGCCCACCAAGGCATCGACCCCACGTCCACCTCGCTGAAATACGCAGTCCTCGGCGCCGAGCCGTGGACCGAGGAGATGCGGCACGAACTCGAAGTCACCATGAACATCAAGGCCTCGGACATTTACGGCCTTTCTGAGGTGATGGGCCCGGGCGTTGCCGGCGAAGCTGTTGAAACGCAGGACGGCTGCCACATTTGGGAGGACCACTTCCGCCCCGAAATCATCGACCCCTTCGACCCCTCGCGGGGCGAAAGCTCAGTCTTGGGCGACGGCGAACCCGGCGAACTCGTCTTCACGTCGTTGACGAAGGAAGCGCTGCCGATCATCCGCTACCGCACCAAGGACCTGACCCGCCTGCTCCCCGGCACTGCTCGTCCGGCACACCGCCGCATGGGCCGCATCACCGGCCGCAGCGATGACATGATCATCCTCCGCGGCGTGAACCTGTTCCCATCCCAGATCGAAGAAATCGCGCTCCGCATCCCGGAACTGAGCCCCCACTTCCAACTCGAGCTCACCCGCCCCGAGGGCAAGCGGATGGATTCACTCACGGTACGCATTGAACGCCGCGAGTCCGTGTCCGCTGAATCAAGCACGACGGCGGCCCGCACCTTGCGTGAGCAAATCAAGATCCATGTAGGGTCCTCTTGCGTGGTGGAAGTAGTGGATCCCGGTTCCCTCGAGCGTTCCAACGGCAAGCTGCGCCGCATCTACGACCTGCGCCCCAAGGGCTGAGCGGCTTCCGCTCGCTGAGATCATGAGAAAATGCCACCATGCCTACTGAGACCACCACCAAGCGCGGACGGCCCGGTTATGACCAGCAGTCGGTGCTCCGCATCGCCGTCGACGTCTTCAACCGCCACGGGTACGACGCGACGTCCATGGGCATCTTGGCCGAGAACCTCGGGATCTCCAAGTCAGCCATTTATCACCACGTTCCGTCCAAGGGCGATCTCCTCAAGCTCGCCTTGGACCACGCGCTGGGCGGCCTGGAAGCCATCCTGGAGGAGCCCTCTGCTACGTCGGGTCCTGCAGACGCCCGGCTCGAGTTCGTGCTTCGGCAAACAATCGCGGTGCTTGTGGACCGGCTGCCGTTCGTGACGTTGCTGCTTCGCCTGCGCGGCAACACGGAGATTGAGCGCGACGCCTTGGAACGCCGCCGCGCGTTCGACCACAAGGTCGCTGAGTTGATCTCGGCCGCGCGTGAGGACGGCTCGCTGCGCCAGGATATCGATCCCCGCACCGTGACCCGCCTGCTGTTTGGCACTATCAACTCGATCGTTGAGTGGTACAAGCCCGGCGGTTCCCTGTCCCCGGAGAAACTGGCGGACGACCTCATCACCATGGCCTTCGACGGGCTCCACACCGCCGTCTGATTCTCTCTTCGCCTGGCTGTAGACAAACTATTTCCAGCCGGAAGCGAAGATGGCACTAGTTGTAACATGTTCAAGTATGGGAGCATCCTTCACGGCCGCCGAGGCTACGTGGAACTTGGACGGGATCGCGATGCGCGGGACGCTACTGCGGCCCGCCGGCAGTGGCCCCTTTCCCGCGGTGGTTCTCGTCGCCGGCAGTGGTCCCACGGACCGGCAGTGGTCCCACGGACCGGGACTGGCGCTCCCCCCTGCTGCCAGGGGCGAACGGTAGCGGTCGCCTGCTGGCTGAAGCATTCGCCGAAGCTGGCATCGCCTCGTTGCGCTATGACAAACGCGTTTCTGGACCTCACGGTCTGGAGAACGCCGCCGCGCTGATCGGGCGACTCAGCATGCAATCTCATTTGGACGAACTGGTTGCCGCCGTGCAGGTACTCGCTGCGGAAGAGTTCGTTGACTCGTCTCGTATCGCCGGCCTAGGCAGTAGTGAAGGTGCGCTGCACATCCTCCACTACGTGACCAGTCCCCAGGCAATCCCCTTTGCCGGCATCGTGCTCGCTGCTCCGCCCGGACGCTCCGGAAGGGAAGTGTTGCTGTCGCAGCTGGCCCTCATGGCCGCCCAGGTCCCTAATGGGGACGAGCTTTTTGCTCTCGTGCGCGCCGCCGCAACTCGATATGAGGCCGGACAGCCGATGGATCTAGACCCTCGCCTGCCGGAAAACGTCCGGATGGTGCTGTCCAGCTTCGAGGCACCGGCAAATCTCCCACTCGCTCGCGAGCTATGGATGGAGAACGCCGCGGATTCTTTGTCGGCCGTTAAGGTGCCCACACTGGCCCTCATCGGCGGCCGGGACCTTCAGATAGATCAACACGCCGACGGCGACCCGTTGCGGGCGGCAGCAACGGGCATGGCGAACGTAACGTTTGCGTTCCCACAGAACGCAAACCATGTCTTCAAGGAAGATCACCGGTCCCCGGCTGAAGTGGCCTCCACGCCCGGCAACGGCTACAACGATGAGAACACCCATCTCGATCCCGAGTCCCTACAGATCACTCTTCGATGGCTCAGCGATCTTTTCCTGAGATAGCAGACCACCACGTCCCACCGTCGTGAGATCCCTCCAAAGTCGCCACAAACACGAAACGCTTCCCCACCATGTGGAGAAGCGTTTCGTCGTTACGGGGATCAGTTCCTGGGATCAGTTCAGCGGAGGCTACTTCTCCACGAGGGTCAGGACGTCGTACGTCGCCACGATTTCGTCGTTCTGGTTAGTCAGGACGGCATCCCAGGCCACTTCGCCGTACTCATCCGTTTCGCGGGGGGTGATCTTCTTGGCCGTCAGCGTCACGCGGATGGAGTCGCCGGCCGCAACAGGGGTGATGAACCGCAGGTTCTCCAGGCCGTAATTGGCCAGCACGGGGCCCGGCGCCGGCTCAACGAACAGCCCGGCCGCCCAGCTCAGCAGGAGGTAGCCGTGGGCCACAATCCCAGGGAAGAACGGGTTGGCCTCGGCGGCTTCCTGGTTGGTGTGCGCGTAGAACGTGTCCCCCGTGGAATTCGCGAAGGCTGTGATGTCCTCAAGCTTGACCTCGCGCAGCTCTGAACGGACTGCGTCACCGATGCGGAGCGTGGAAAGGTGCTTCCGGAACGGGTGCTCCCCTTCTGTCTCCACAGTGAAGTTGCGGTCGGCCCCGGTGTGCCAGACGCCGGTTACGGCCGTCAACATGTTGGGGGAACCCTGGATGGCGGTTCGTTGCATGTGGTGCAGGACCGAGCGGATTCCGCCCAGCTCCTCGCCGCCACCTGCCCGGCCGGGGCCGCCGTGGACCAGGTGCGGAACGGGAGAACCGTGCCCCGTTGAGGACCGGGCGTCCTCGCGGTTGAGCATGTGGACACGGCCGTGGTGAGCCGCGATTCCCAGCACCAACTCCCGGGCTACGGCAGGATCGTTTGTGCATACCGAGGCCACGAGTGACCCTGATCCGCGGGCTGCTAGGCGGATGGCATCAGCAAGGTCCGAGTACCCGATCACGGAGGAAACCGGCCCGAAAGCCTCGAGTGAGTGCACTTCTTCGGCCTCGGCATCCGACCAGCTCAGGAGTACCGGCGACATGAACGCGCCATCTTCCACGACGCCCACCGCGCCTCCGACCGAGGTGACCGACGGCGAATCGAGGGACCCGTACGCGAGCTCGCCACCGGCGTCGAGCATTGACTGCACGGCAGCGCGGACGTCGGCCAGCTGGTCCAGGGATGCCAGGGCACCCATGGTGACGCCCTCGGCCCGCGGGTCGCCGAGGACAACGCGCTCGTTGATGCGGGCGCCGACGGCGGCGGCGACGTCAGCGGTCAACGCCTGCGGGACGATGACGCGGCGGATGGCTGTGCACTTTTGGCCGGCCTTGACGGTCATCTCAGTGACCACGGCCTTGATGAAAGCGTCGAACTCCGGGGTACCGGGGATAGCATCGGGTCCGAGGATGGCAGCGTTGAGCGAATCGGTTTCCGAGGTGAACCGGACACCCCCCTGGACTACGTTCGGGTGCGACTTGAGCGACTTGGCTGTTGAGGCAGAACCCGTGAAGGAAACGAGGTCGCGGTAGTCCAGCTCATCCAGCAACGTCCGGGCGGAGCCGGAAATCAGCTGGAGGGAACCGGCGGGGAGGATCCCGGATTCGATGATCGCCTTAACGGCCGCGGCTGCGACATATCCCGTGGGCGTGGCCGGCTTCACGATGGTAGGGACGCCTGCCAGGAACGACGGCGCGAACTTCTCGAGCATGCCCCAGACGGGGAAGTTGAAAGCGTTAATCTGCACAGCGACGCCGGGAATGCGGGTGTAAATGTGCTCAGCTACGAACGAGCCATCCTTGGACAGCGTCTCCATGGGGCCGTCCACCACAACCTGCGAGTTCGGCAGCTCGCGGCGGCCCTTGGAGCCGAACGTGAACAAAACGCCGATACCGCCGTCGATGTCGATCATGTTGTCGATCTTGGTGGCACCCGACTGGGAGGAGGACGCGTACAGTTCCTCGCGGCGCCCGTTCAGGTACATGGCCAGCTCTTTGAGCTTGAGCGCCCGTTGATGGAACGTCAGCTTCCCAAGTTCAGTGTGGCCGGTGGTGCGTCCGTAATGCACGACGGCGGCAAGGTCCAGCCCATCGGTGCTGACGTTTGCCAGGACTTGTCCGGTGCTCGCATCGCGAACCGGGACGGTCTTGACGCCGGGTTCGGGGGTCCACCAAGCGTCCTGGACGTAACTGGGGACGGTTGCAACGGCTGTGGTTTCCGGGGCGACTGCGGTAGTGGTCATCGTCGACGGGTCCTTCCAAGGCACATGAAAGCGGCACGGTCATTGCTGACGAGCGCCAACATTACTGACCGGCCGTTCGGTAATATAGACAGCCTACATGAATGCCGGGAGGAGTACAGCAGGAATTTTTCGCAGCGGCGGGAGGTGGAAGCGCAACCGGCTAGTGCTCGAGCTGCTAGTGCTCGACCTGCTAGTCCCGGGGCTGCTGGTTCCGCTTCCCCAGCTTCCTTGCCAGCAGCATGGGCTTCCTCAGGAATTCGCCCACGCTGGTTCGTGTCAGCACGGTCTGGTTCAGCGCCTCCAGCCGATCCAGCAGGTGGTCAAGCTTCGCAGTGGCTTCGTCGAGACGCCGCTGCTGGGCCATGATGAGTTCCTCCTGGGTGGCCAGCACCCGGGTCAGGTAAAGCGTGGCGCCTAGGCCGTTCCGGGCCACTCCTTCACGGAGGTACTCATCGCGCACCACGGCGTCGTAGCGGGCGTGATCGGCCGCCTTGGAGAAGAGGCTGTTGCCGTCGTGTCCCCCTGCTTCCGGCCGCTGCGACCAGAAGGCGAGCGGTTCGCCGTCGAGGAATCCAACATGGGCGTGGCTGAGGACGCGAAGATGGAACTCCCAGTCCCCCACCACGGGAAGGTCTTCGTTGTAATATCCCACGGCGTCATGCAGGCTGCGCCGGTACAGGAACGAGATGGGGACGGCCCGGTTGATCTTGAGCATGTCGGAAAGCGTGATCTGCCGCATGTCAGCCCAGAAGATCTCGCGGCGGACCTCTTCGATCGCCTCACCCACAAGTTCTTCGATGACGATTTCCGTCCGAACCATGACCCCGACATCGGAGGCATGCCCATCCAGGTAAGCGACGGTGCGCTCGAGGAAAGTGGGAGCCCAGAAATCGTCGTCATCGTGGATCACGATGAACTCGCCGGTTCCCGCCTTGAGGCCAGCATTCGATGCCGCTTCCATGCCCACCGACTCGGTGTGATGCAAGGTGGTGATCCGCTCACGTTCGGCGTCGGACCGGGCGGACATGACGCGTTCGACGTCGCCGGGGTCGCCGCCGTCGTTAACCACCACGACTTCGAAATCCTGAAAAGTCTGCCCAAAGATGTCTTCCAGCGCGCGTGCGAGGAAGACGGGCCGATTCTTTGTTCGGGTCACGATGGTGATGCGGGCGCCTGCGGTCATGGCTGGTCCTCCAATGGGGAACTGTGATCAGTTCTGCATATTAGCAGTGCGGGTAGTGAGCTTACCTCTGATCGCTTGCACTTCCGCGGCTGAGACCCCGTTGGCTTCGAGGAACCCTGTGGCATCGAACGAGCCCAAAAATGCCCGCAGGCTGGCCCGCCGCTGCGTCAATAACGCGCCCAGGTCGGCATCCGACAGATAGGGATCATGGGCGTGCGGGGCACCGTGCGTGCGGTGGCGTTCATTGATTCCCCGTGCCGCGAACTCGTAGCCATGGACCATTTCCTCGTCGCTGAAGCCCGCCAAGCGCTGCAGGATCAGGGCTATCACGCCGCTTCGATCCCGCCCGGCAGAACAATGGACAACCACCTTGCCCGGCGAGGCGGCAATGGCCCGGAACACCGCCGCAACTTTGCCTCCGAACAGGTTGAGGTAATCGGCGTACTGCTCCGGATCCTTCAGGTAGGGGCCGAACAACTCGCTGAAGCGGCTATGGTCCGGATCTTCCGTGGGGCAATGGACGACGTCGATGCGGGCCTTCACATCGGCGGGGACCTGGGGATCGGTATCGCGCGAGCGCCTCTCGCGGGAGGTGCGGAGATCGATGACTGTCCGGACGCCGTCGTCGTACATTTGCGACCAACCGGCCTCGGTCACCCACTCGCTGCGCCCCATTCTGTACACATCACCGGCAATCCGCCACGCGTTGACGGCACCGTCCCAGTGGACGCTTTCAGGCGAAGGGCTTGTCCCTTCCATGGGAGTCATACCAGCAGCTAAGCACATGCGGGCGGCTTCGCCGAGGGGTTAGCTCTCGCGACTATGACGCGCACTTACCGCCGAGATCCCGCCCCTCGGCGAGAGCTTAGCCGCAACTCCAAGCCGTTGCGCACCGCGGGCCACTCGTGTTCAAGGATCGAGAAAACCACCGTGTCGCGCAGTGCGCCATCGGCACTCCGGGAGTGGTTACGCAATACGCCATCCTGCTTGGCCCCGAGCCGGGCGATAGCCTCGCGCGACTGATGGTTCAACCAGTGTGTGCGGAATTCCACGGCCGGGCAGCCGAGCACTTCAAAGGCGTGCTGCAGGAGCAACAGCTTCGAGTCCGGATTCGTTCCTGTGCCGTGGGCCGATGCCGCGTTCCACGTGGAGCCAATTTCCACGCGGGGTGTGACGGCGTCGATGTTCATGTAGGTGGTCATGCCGATGAGCTTGCCCGTTGCGTTGGAGCGGGTGGCGAACGGCAGCATGGAGCCTACTGCCTGCAGTCCCAGCCTGCGATCGATCTCGGCGCCCATCCCCTCCGGCGTCGGCACTGAGGTGTACCACAGCTTCCAGAGTTCGCCGTCGCGGGCGGCCTCTACGAGGTCATCATGATGCTCCTGGCTCAAAGGCTCCAGCGTCACGAATTTTCCGGTCAAGGTGATGGGTTCGAAGGAAGTCACCCGGCAAGCCTAACCGGCACGGGCATCAATCCGTCCAGTCGAAAAACCCCTTGCCGGTCTTGCGCCCCAGCTCCCCGCGTGCCACCTTGTCCCGAAGGATCTGTGGCGGCGCGAAACGGTCGCCCAAAGTGGACTGCAGGTACTCGGCGATGCCCAGGCGCACGTCCAGCCCTACTATGTCGGTGGTCTTGAGGGGTCCGGTGGGGTGTTTGTATCCGAGGACCATCGCGGCGTCGATGTCTTCAGCGGACGCGACGCCCTCTTCCACCATCCGCATCGCTTCAAGCGCGATAGCCACGCCCAGCCTTGATGAGGCGAAGCCCGGTGCGTCATTGACGACGACGGCGGTCTTGCCAAGTGCCTCGGTCCAGCTTTTCGCCGCTTCAGCGAGTTCGGGAGACGTCTCTTTGGCAAGCACCACTTCGATGAGGGTGGACGCGGGGACGGGGTTGAAGAAGTGCAGACCAACAAAATTGGCCGGACGTTGCAGTTCGTTCGCGAGCCCCGTCACAGAGAGGGAGGATGTGTTCGAGGCCAGGTAAGCATCGGCGGGAAGGTGCGTCTCAACGGCTTTGAGGGCCGTGACCTTCAGTTCATAATCCTCCGGTACTGCCTCCACCACGAGCCCGCAATGGACAAACGAGGCGTAGTCGGTGGACGTGCTGAAACGTGCCATCGCCTCTTCGGGTGCCTCGTTCAAGGTGCCGCGGGCAGCGGATTTCGCGACGGCGTCGGCCACCCTTGCCTGCGCTCCGGCGGCGGCCTCGTGATCGCGTTCGACCACCATCACCGTGGCACCTTTGGTCAGGAACGCGTGGGCGATCCCGGCACCCATCCGGCCACCGCCGAGGACTCCGACGACGTGCGGGATACTGTGAGTGGCTGTCATTTCTCGGTCCTGTCCTGGGTGGGCATGTCCTGGGCGGGCACGTCCGGCATCTTTGCCGATTTCTTATCGTTTCGTTTGTCGAGGAAAGCCTGCATGCGGTCGAACTTCGCCTGCGACTCAAAGAGGATGCCTTGGGCCAGGGTATCGATCAGTGGGTGGGATTCGGCCGGGGCGTGGAATACGGACTTGGTGATCCGGACTGCCAGTGGATCCTGCCGGCCAATCCGGTCTGCCAACCTGTGCGCTGCATCCATCAGCTCTGCCGCCTCGTGGATTTCGGTGACCAGGTGGATGGCGAGTGCTTCATCAGCCCGCAACACAGCACCGGCCAGGAGGATCTCCTTGGCCTTCGGCTCCCCCACCAATTCCTTGAGCCGCCAACTGGCGCCGGCCGCGGCGAGGATGCCCAGGCCGGTTTCAGGGTTACCGATGCGCACGTTCGGGGTGCCGATCCGGAAATCTGCGGCATAGGCAAGCTCGGCGCCCCCACCGAGGCAGTAACCATCCAAGGCGGCGATGACAGGCATGGGCAGCTTGGCGATACGGACGAAGATCGTGGAGTTGATGCCCTGCAAGGCGTCGTTCCGGCGTCGTTCCCGCAGCTGTCCGATGTCGGCTCCCGAGGCGAAGACGCCGTCGGTACCCGCGATAATAAGTACCTTCGGGTTGCGTTCGAGTTCGGCGCACACCATATGCAACTCATCCACCATGGTTTGGTCTATCGCGTTGCGCACTTCGGGGCGGTTCAGGAGGACCGTCAGCCGGTCCTCCCTGTCGTCAAGGACAAGGGTGGTGAAGTCCTCCGGATCCAGTGCCATTACACGCCTTCCAGCAACATCGCGGTACCTTGTCCCACGCCGATACACATGGTGGCCAGTCCCAGTTTCGGTCCCGTTGCGGAGCCGAGTTCGCGCTCCATCCGGCCCAGCAGCGTAATGGCAATGCGTGATCCGCTGGAACCGAGGGGATGGCCCAAACTGATGGCGCCGCCGTCGTTATTCACAATGTCCGGGTCCAGGCCCAAGCGACGCATACTCGCCAGCGACTGCGTGGCGAAAGCTTCGTTGAGCTCCACGGCGCCGAGCTGCTCCACGGTGAGACCGGCGCGGGCAAGGACTTTCTGCGTTGCCGGAACTGGCCCAATGCCCATGATTTCCGGCTCACATCCGGCCGAGGCGCCGTCGATGATGCGGGCGCGGGGTGTCAGGCCGAATTTCTTGATCGCAGCTTCGGACGCGACGATGATGGCTGAGGCGCCGTCGTTGAGGGTCGAGGAGTTGCCGGCCGTGACCACGGAGCCACCGGGAACCACGGGACGCAGCCCGGCCAGGACGTCCATGGTGGTGCCCTCTCGGGGTCCTTCATCGGTGTCCACCACGGTCTCGGACTTGCGGGTCTTGACCGTGACAGGAACCATTTCGTCCTTGAAACGCCCTCCCGCGATGGCCGCAAGGGCGAGCTCATGAGATCTGACGGCAAACGCGTCGGCATCTTCGCGGGAAATGTTGTCCACGCGAGCCACTTCCTCGGCAGTCTCCGGCATGGAATACGTCATCTTGCCGTCGCGCGAGAGCTCGCCTTTGGTGAAGAGCGGGTTGGCGAAGCGCCAGCCGATGGAGGTATCGAAGATCTGTCCGGGCTTGGCGAACGCCGTGGTCGGCTTCTCCTGGACCCACGGTGCCCGGCTCATCGACTCAACCCCGCCGGCCACCACGATGTCCGCAGCACCGGACTTGATCATGTGGCTGGCCATGATGATGGCGCTCAGCCCGGAGGCACAGAGGCGGTTCACGGTGATCCCGGGGATGTGTAGGGGAAGTCCGGCCAGGATGGTAGCCATCCGGGCGACGTTCCGGTTCTCCTCACCTGCGCCGTTGGCGTTGCCGAGGATCACCTCGTCGATGGCGTCAGGGTCGACGCCGGCACGCGCCACGGCTTCCCGGACCACCAAAGCTGCAAGATCGTCGGGGCGGACAGCGGACAGCGCCCCACCGTATCGACCTACAGGCGTGCGTGCGCCGCCAACCAGAAAAGCCTCGACCATGGGAACATCCTTCGCAGAAGAAAGGGTCGGCACGGAATAATATACCGACCGTTCGTTCTATAAAGATTACACGGCCAGGCGGAGGGGTCAACAGGTGAAGCCGTACAGGCTTCCCCGCGAGCCCGGGGCACGCTACGGGCTCGCGGGAGAAGTAGCTGCCGGCGCCGGTGCTGCCGGCGCTGCGGTGGCGGGTGGGGGGCTCGCCGCTGGTGCAGGAGCAACGGGGGCCGCGGGCTCGGGGGTCACCGCTTGCTGGGTCGGCCCGGTCGGCTGGATTGGCGCCTGACCGGGTGCCTGACCGGGTGCGTGGTCTGCCGGAGGCGCGGGACTGGGAACGCTGGAGGGGTTGGACCCAGGCGTCGGCTGCTGAACGGGCGCTGACGGATCGGTGCGTGCAACCTCAGGGGCTTGGGTAGCCCCCGGCGAGGTATTTGCCGGTGGTGTGGGTCCGGTGGTTCCAGCAGGGGAGGCGCCGGGCTCCGCACGGATGATAGCGATGATCTGTTCCTTGAACCCTTGCAGTTTGCCCTGGATCTCCGAAAGCGGGACATTTTGCAGGTTCCGCCCGTACTCAGCGATTTGCTGCCATAGCGCAGTGAGCTTGGACATCCCCTCCGAGCTCAACGGACCGTCAAGGGTAAGTACGAGCTGGCTGGCCAAGGCGTACGTCAGGCAGCGGACGCAATTGTAGTTAGCCGCCGTCGAGAGGTTTTGAGGGACGATCACGTTCGCCTGCCCAACGATCAGCACAACCTGGAATCCGACGGCGACCGCGGCACAGTCTTTGCAGCTGGCGAAAGCGTAGGCACCGTTGGTGTTGAGCACGTCATGGCCATCGTCCGCCCAGACCAATGCGAATGCGACGTCGTAGACCACTGAGCCGTCCGTGGTGTTGACGGCGAGGGCCTGATTGTCCCCATCCGCCGGTGGAGCCGGTTTGTCGAAGGGAAACACCCAGGAAGGCGCCACTGTGCCGGGCGTGCCGCCACTTTGGGCAGACTGGCCTGTCTTGGCTGAAGCTTCCCTCGGCACCAACACCATGCTCAGCTGGGGATTGTCACGGGTGGGTTTGCGGGCACCGGCTGGCCAGAGCACAACCGTCTGGCCGGTTTGGCCTTCGTGCATACCTTGGACGGCAGCGGCAGGGAGCATCGCGGTTGCGGCATCAAGGAGGGTGCCGCGCTCGTAAGACTGGATCGGGCGGTAGGTATCGGCGCCTGGCCACCAAGCCCACGCCAAGCCGGCCACGACAGCAAGGATTGCCATCATTGCCACACCCCGCTGCAATGACTTGCCCTTGGTCCTTCGCCAAAGTCCGGTGAGGAACTGGCGTCCGGAGCGGAGCAGGATGTAAAAGATGCCCAGAATCGGCAGGGCGATGCACAGGATCGCGACGATTCGCACAGCGACGTCGGCAAAGTCCCCCGTGGAGGCGCTGTGGGAGAGCATGGCCTGCTGTTTCCAACCGTTGTCCCAGGCAGTGGCCAGCACGCGAGGAAGGGTGAGCAGCATGGTGGCCATGCTGAATATCAGCAGGGGAACGGTCACCAAGACCCAGATGGTCACGACGGCGCGCGCCCAGGGCTTGAGCAGCTGGGCCTCTGGATCGGTTTTTCGCCATGGGAGAAGTCCCAGCAGGGTGGGTTTGATCCGCTGGAAGAGGTCCGGAACGCCGGTGGCGTCGGCAAGGATGTGGTAGCCGTCGAAGCGAACCATGGGCATCAACTGCCGAACCATCTGCAGGATTTGGGTGACCACTACCAGCAACAGGGCGTCGTAACCGGTGACCCACCAGGTCCCCATGATGGCGACAGCCACGATGGCATTGAAGTACAGCCCACCCAGGTCGGTCCGGATTCGGCCACCTCGGCCCAACCGGTAGGAATCCGTGACGTCGGTGTAGAACGCGGGCCACATCAAGTACAGGCCTGTGCCCATTGCCCCGGGCGTGGCGCCGCCACGCCGGGCCGCAGCGGCATGGCCGAATTCGTGGAAGCCGGCCGAGACCACCGTGACCACCAAAATGAGAAGGACCAGGCCCGGGTTGGCGAACGCTTCGTGGGTAGCCGACGCGAGGCCCTTGACCATCAGGAGCCACCAACATGAGGCCAGGAAGGCGATCGTGATAACCGCCACGATTACCGGGTTGAAAAGCCTCGCAAACGGGGCAGTAAGTTTCCGTGTTCGCTCCGGATCGGTGACGGAGTAGCGGAACCGCATGCCAAGAAGCGGGTTCGATTTCCTCACTTCGGGCTGGGAGCCGTCCGCGAGCTGCAGCAGGCCCATCGGCAGGAGCTGGGACGTTATCAGCGTCCGGACATTGTCCGGGCTCACCAGTTTTCCGAAGCCGTCGCTGGCATGCTCTGCGATGGAGTCGACGTCCCGGCGGCCGTCAATTGCCTCAAGGATCAGGTACAGCAGCCGCGTGAGCTGGATGGTCTGGCCGTCGGCACGTCGGACCAGGGATGGGGCTTCTTTGTAACCCGAGCCCTTCGTTTCGCCGATGAGCTGAACGCCGTCGGCCCGGACAGGGACGGTCAGGCTGCCATGTGCCGCAGGCGCTACCGGAGGGCCGTCCTGCCCGGACGGCCCTCCGTTCACAAGACTCATCCGGCTGCTACTGCTTCATGGTGGACTGCTGATCCGCCGACGACGTCGCATTGCCGTGGATGTCTTGGTTGATAATGGCATCCTGATGGGAAACGGCCACTGCTTGGCTGTCGATAGACCCGATGTTCGCACCAACCGCCGCATCAATCGGGGCTGCGACATTGGCGTTAGCGGCCACGGCTCCGTTGATCGGCGCCGCAATGCCGGCATTGGCGTCCAAGTTCACGTCGACGTTGAGCAGGTTGCCATTCAGTGCGCCAGCGGCGCCAGCGGCAGCTGTTCCAGCATCCGCTACTGTCCCGGCAGGCACTGCGCCGGCACCGGGCACGACTCCAGCGCCGGGCAGCGCCTCGGTACCAGTGGTTGCTGCAGGTACAGCGGTCCCGTCGCTGGTCGGCACCGGCGACTCTGGAGCCGGGGAGGCCGTAGGGGCGGTGCCCGAACCCTGGTCGATTCCGCTGTCCTGCACTGAATGCGCGGTGGCATCCCCGGTAATGCCCTGGTCGATAAGAGCACCCTGCTGTGCCAAGGCCTGTGATTCTGACCCGAACGACAGGACGTTGGCGGACGCACCGGCATCAATGGGTGCTGCGACGTTCGCGTTGGCGGCAACGCCAAGATCGATGGGAGCGGCCGCGCTGATCCCCAGGTTCAGGTCCGCGTTCAAGTCCAGTACGGACGCCACTTCCTTATCCGGGAGGGCCGTTGCCCCTTGGGACATGAGTTCTTCCTCCGAAAGTTCGGGCATTTCCCGCTCAACGCTCATAAGAATCTCCCTATCCGGCACCCTGATGCCTGGTCACAGCCCTCGTCATCCAGCCCTCAACGGACGGATACAGCTCGAGGTACCTAAGTAGCTGAGTACCTCAGTACCAACAGATAGTAAGCATAATGATCATTATTTCGGAAGCGGTGAGCGAGCGTGCCGTCACATCCCAGCCCCAGGTCAGAGCACTCGTATCCCCAGGTGCCCGGCCAGCAACGGTGCCATGAGGCTCAGCTGGTAATCATCGATCACAACGCCTGCCAGGCCCGCCAAGCCATTCACGGCGCGGAATTCGGTGGTCCGAAGGTCCACGTCCTTGAACTTGGCGCCGGTGACATCAAGGGTGCCGATGGTGCAGTTCTTCAGCGCAATCCGTGTCCCTGTGCAGCCTCCCAGATCCAATTCGCTGATGATGCAATCGGAAATCCGGACGTCCATGAGTTTGGAACCACGGAGATTCACGTAGTCCAGCTTGCCGCCGTCGATCCGGACGGAGCGCCAGTTGCCCTCGTAAAGTTCGGCCGAACCCCACCTCGGGTTGCTTATCTCAACGTCCTGCCAGGACGTGCGCGCAGCGGCGAAAACAGGGGCATACGGCTCGGAAAGGACACACTCACGGAAGGTGGCACCGCGCAACTGGGCCTCATTGAAGGAGACGCCGTTGAACTCGCACTCGATGAAATCGGCCCCGCTCAACTCCTCCCCGTCCGCGGAGGCTCGGGTGAAGCGAACACCGTCATACCGTTCGCCACGCTGGAAGTCCGGGGCGTCGTCGTCGTGCAATTCTTCCAAGCGCACCGGGGAGATCTTGGGCGCCGCGACCTTTGTGTAATCCATGCATCGACCCTATCCCCGGGCACCGACACCCCCAACTCACGCATGTGGGGCCCGCTCTACACGCCAAACACCTGGTTTAGTGCGTAGAGCGGGCCCCACAACGCGAAAGTTAGCTGAACAGCTCGCTCTTAGGCTCGTTGTTCTTGACCTTCTGCCAGCCCAGCCACAACACGAGGGCAAAGAAGGGGATGGTGGCCAGCGTCCAGAGACCCAACAGGAAGACCTCGCCGGAAGCCTTGTCCGTCATGGTGTCGAAACCGATGAGCACCGTGATGGCGAGCAGCGCCACGAGGCCCACCCAGCTTGTCCACGGCGAACCGGGCATCGGAAGGGTGGAGACATTGCCGCGCTTCTTCCGGAGCGCGATCTGGCTCGCAAAGATGGAGCCCCACGTGAAGATGACCCCAATGGAAGCGGTGTTCAATGCAAGGTCGAACGCGTGCGAGCCGCCGAGCCAGATGTTTAGCAGGATGCCCACGAGGTAAACGGCACCGATCGCGAGGATGGCCGCGTACGGGACGTGGCGCGTGGACATCTTGGTGAGCCACTTGGGAGCGTGGCCGTTATTGGCCATGGTCCGGAAGATGCGCCCGATCGAGTAAAGCCCGGAGTTGCATGAGGACAGCGCGGCGGTGATGACGATCATGTTCATCACGTCGCCCATCCAGCCGAGGCCCATCTGGCCGAACACGGTAACAAACGGCGACGTCCCAGCGTGGTACTGGTCAGAAGGCAGCAGCATCGCCAGGAGCATCACCGAACCGACGTAGAAGATCACGATACGAACGACGACGGCGCGGATCGCCTTGGGCACTTCGCGCTCCGGGTTCTCCATTTCGCCTGCGGTGATGCCCACCAGTTCGATGGCGTTGTAAGCGAAGATCACGGCGTTGAGGACCAGGATCATGACCAGTCCACCCTTGGGGAACATGCCGCCGTCGCCCTGGAAGAGGTTGCCCACCGAGGCGTGTCCGGCGCCGACATGGGCGTTGGTGACAACCATGAACGTACCCACCACAAGGAAGATCAGGATGGCGGCAACCTTGAGGCAGGACGCCCAGAATTCGAACTCGCCGAACGCCTTGACGCTGAACAGGTTCACTGCCACCAGCAGCACCAGCGCGGCAATGGCAGAGAGTTCAACGGGCACGTTCGGGAAGAAGAACTGGAAGTACAGTCCGATCGCGATGAGTTCGGCGATGCCGGTCATGGCCCAGTTGATGAAGTACATCCAACCCGAAAGGTAGGCACCCTTCTTGCCGAACATTTCGCCCGCGTAGCTCACGAAGGAGCCTGAGGTCTGGCGGTACATGATGAGCTCACCCAGGGCGCGCATCAGGAGGTACGCGATGACGCCCGCGATGGCGTAGGAAAAGATCAGGGCCGGGCCGGTGGAGGCCAAGCGGCCACCGGCACCCATGAAGAGTCCGACGCCGATTGCGCCACCCATGGCGATCATGGTGACGTGGCGGCGGCCCAGCGTCTTCTGATATCCCTCGGCACTGAGGGTGGAACCGGCGGCCGGGGATGCGACCGGGGCGTTCTTGAGATCTGTGGGAGTACTTTGCGGCACAGCTGTTCCTTGCGGGTCGGGGTGTTGCTGTTAAGGGCGGCCAACGTGACGGAAAACACGCGGCTTTGGCTCACATAATTCGAGGTTTTCCACTTTGGAAACCCCGTTGAAGGCCGAAAGCAGCGGAACACCGAACGTTCGCGCAACGCGTCTATCTTACGGGACGGCTAGGGATGGTCCGTGACGCAGGCAACAGAAGGGCCATGCGTGGGGCTGCCAAGCAAAGCTACGCTGGTCCTATGGGCACCATTTCGACCAACGCGCGGCCAACCAAGGCGCATCTGTACAAATTCAATGCCTTCGATGCCGTTGCCGTGGCCGCCTACGTGGGCTTCACGGTCTATTTCACGCTGGCAGGCGAGTCGCTGAGACCGCTGATGCTGCACGTGTTCCCGGACCCGGCCACAGCGGCATATGCGGTCAATGCGGTGTTCTATGCCGTCGTCGGGCTCTTCGCCATCATCTCTGCTTGGCGCGTGGTGGGCCGCGACTTCAGGATCCTGGGCACGCGGCCGTGGTTCACGCTGGGGATGGTGCCATTAGCCATTGTTGTGATGCTCATTCTCACGGCTTTCCTGATGGCAGCATTCGGCTCGGCACAAAGCTCGGAAAACCAGTTGGGGATCCAGGGCCTGCTGCAGCACGTGCCTGCGTGGCTGATGGTTCCGCTGCTGGTGGTGCTGGGGCCGTTCGTGGAGGAGTACCTTTTCCGGCACCTTGTGATCGGTAAGCTGTCGCGACACGTCAATATCTGGATCTGCTGCGCGCTCTCCGTGTTCCTCTTTGCCTCGATCCATGTTGTGGGCAGGGAGGGGTTGGTACTTTCAGCCCTGGCTCCGTACCTGGGCATGGGCATCATCCTGGTGGCGGTCTACGTGTGGACAGGAAAGAATCTGATGTTCTCGTACTTTGTCCACGCCACAAAAAACCTCTTGGCGGTAATCCTGATCTACGCCGTCCCCGCGCAACTCCTCCCCCACTGAGCCCGGAGGCCTACCCAGCCGCCCACCCGCACGCTTAGCCTCATAAGCATGGCACTGAACATCCAAGTAGTAGTCGATTGCAAGGACCCCCACGCCCTCGCCGATTGGTGGGCGGAGACCCTTCAATGGCAGGTAGAGCCGCAGTCCGAGTCCACCATCCGGTCCATGATCGAGCAAGGCTTCGCAACTGAAGATCAGGCCACCACCCACAAGGGAAAACTCGTGTGGGCCGATGGCTGCGCGATCGTGCCCGCTGGGGAGCTGGGCCAGAAGGAGGGCCGGCGGATCCTGTTCCAAGTGGATGCCGCCGAAAAGTCCGTCAAGAACCGGGTGCACTGGGACGTCCGGCTCGATGGCCGGGACAAGGACGCGGTCCGCAAACAGCTTGAGGACCGGGGCGCCACCTACCTCTGGACGGCCAGGCAGGGGCCGCATGAGTGGCACACCATGGCGGACCCTGAAGGCAACGAGTTCTGCATCAGCTGAGGCCATTACTAGACTCGGACTGTGAACAACGATCTGCCTGCCAAGGTTTCTGACATCTTTGACCCCGTCCGCTGGCGCACAGTGTCCGGCTTTGACGACTTCAAGGACATGACCTACCACCGGCAGGTGGAACGTGATGCGGCGGGAGCGATCGTCAAGGACCTGCCGACGGTCCGGATCGCGTTCAACCGGCCGGAAGTTCGGAACGCCTTCCGTCCCGGCACGGTGGACGAGCTTTACCGCGCCATGGACCACGCCCGCATGACGCCCGACGTCGCGACGGTCCTGCTCACGGGCAACGGCCCGTCCGGGAAGGACGGCGGCCACTCGTTCTGTTCCGG
This sequence comes from Arthrobacter sp. SIMBA_036, assembly GCF_046535135.1. Taxonomy (NCBI): domain Bacteria; kingdom Bacillati; phylum Actinomycetota; class Actinomycetes; order Micrococcales; family Micrococcaceae; genus Arthrobacter; species Arthrobacter sp. SIMBA_036. The sequence continues at coordinate 66,502 of NZ_JAWRXG010000010.1, read as the reverse complement.
TGGGGATCAGCGCATCCGTGGCCGGGATGGATACCGCTACCAGGTAGAGGGCGCCGCAGGTGATTCCGCAGAATTTATCGACCCTGCCCGCGCCGGCCGGCTCCACATCCTGGAAGTCCAGCGCCTCATGCGCACCATGCCCAAGGTAGTCATCGCCGTGGTGAACGGCTGGGCAGCTGGTGGCGGCCATTCCCTGCACGTGGTCAGCGACCTCACCATTGCGTCGCGCCAGCACGGCAAGTTCAAGCAGACCGACGCCACCGTGGGAAGTTTCGACGCCGGATACGGCTCGGCGCTGCTGGCCCGGCAAATCGGGCAGAAGGCAGCGCGGGAGATCTTCTTCCTTGCACGCGAGTACTCCGCCGAGGACATGGTCCGCATGGGCGCAGTCAACGAGACTGTAGACCACGAGCGCCTCGAAGAGGTGGCGCTGGAGTACGCGGCCGACATTGCCCGCCAGTCCCCGCAGGCCATCCGCATGCTCAAATTCGCGTTCAACCTTGCAGACGACGGACTGGCCGGGCAGCAGGTCTTCGCCGGCGAAGCCACCCGCTTGGCATATATGACGGACGAGGCCGTGGAAGGCAAGGAAGCATTCCTCCAGAAGCGCGACCCCGACTGGTCCAGCTTCCCCTACTACTTCTAGGACGCCTCGTGGACATCGAGCCCGTACTCAAAGCACTCGCAGCCGCCCTTGAGGGCGAGGGCCCCGCCGTCGAAATAATTGTTAGCGCAAACGGCCAGCCGACGGCGGTCCCGGTAAATACGGGAGTCGAGGATGCCGCCGTCGTGGTCCGCACCTCCGGATCCACAGGGACTCCGAAGGCAACCATTCTGACTGTGGACGCCCTTGTGGCGTCATCCGTGGCCACCGCCATGGCGCTCCGCGGCGAAGGGCAGTGGCTGCTGGCCTTGCCCCTGCAGTTCGTGGCCGGAATCCAAGTGCTGGTCAGGTCGCTCTACGCCGGAACCCGCCCGTGGGTGATGGACCAGTCGAACGGCTTCACTCCTGAGGCTTTCACGGCCGCGGCAGAGGAACTCACGGATAAGATCCGCTTCACGTCCTTGGTGCCGACGCAGTTGCAACGGCTCCTCGATTCTCCCGCGCCAGCAACCCTGGCCGTCCTGCGACGCTTCAACGCAATCCTCCTGGGCGGCGCACCTGCCACCCCCGCGCTCCGTGCCGCTGCCCGGGACGCAGGCCTGACGGTGGTGACCACCTACGGCTCGGCCGAAACCTGCGGCGGTTGCGTCTACGACGGCACGCCGCTGGACGGCGTCGAGGTGCGCATTGGGGCCGGTGAGTTGGCGGGCCGTGTCCTGCTCGGCGGAGACACCGTGGCTGCGGGCTACCTCGATGCCGAGGCCTCAGCCCAAGCGTTCTTCGAAGAAGACGGTATCCGCTGGTACGTGACCGGCGACCTCGGCGAATTGTCCGACGACGGCAAGCTCACGGTCTTGGGCCGCGCGGACGACGTCATCATCACGGGCGGCGTCAAAGGCTCCGCCGCGTACATCCAAAGCAAGCTGGAAACGCTCGACGGCGTCAAAGCGGCTTTCGTTGCCGGCGTCCCCTCCCGGCAGTGGGGGCAAGCCGTGGCAGCATACTTAGCCCTGGACGACCCCAGCGAAGATGGACTGCAGCGTGTCATGTCACAGCGGGAGCACTTGCTGGGCGTCCTGGCGCCCAAGACCGCGTGCGTGGACAGGGAATTGCTGATGCTGCCCAATGGGAAACCCGACCGGCTAACCATGATTGAACGGCTTTCCGCCCTCCATCGGGGACAATAGACACGTTCTTCCCTCACGAACTCCACCCGACGATCAATCGCGAAATACACGAGGTACTGCACGTGGCGACAGCTGCACAATGGATTCAAGGGGCCCGGCTCCGCACACTGCCCGCGGCTATCGCGCCCGTCCTGATCGGTTCGGCGGCAGCGTATGAGCTCCATGCGTTCCGGCTACTGAACGCGATCCTGGCGGCACTTGTTGCGCTCCTGCTCCAGGTGGGCGTGAACTACGCCAACGATTATTCGGACGGAATCCGTGGCACGGACGAAGACCGCGTTGGGCCCCTGCGCTTGGTTGGCTCCGGTGCAGCAAAGCCCGAGCACGTGAAGTGGGCGGCATTTGGCTTGTTCGGGGCGGCGATGATCTGCGGACTGATCTTGGTGATCATTACCCAATCGTGGTGGCTGATCCTGGTGGGCATCGGCTGCGTCCTGGCCGCATGGGGTTACACCGGCGGCAAGAACCCCTACGGCTACATGGGGCTGGGGGACGTTTTCGTCTTCGTGTTCTTTGGGCTCGTGGCCACCCTTGGCACCACGTACACGCAGGCCGGACAGATCAGCGTCGCCGCCGTGGTGGGCGCGATCGGTACCGGGCTGATCGCTTGCGCGCTGTTGATGGCCAATAACGTCAGGGATATTCCCACGGACGCCGCGGCCGGAAAACGGACGCTCGCCGTGCGCTTGGGAGACCGGCACGCCCGCGAAAGCTATGTGCTGATGCTCGCCGTCGCGATCTTGCTGGTGATCGTCCTGGCACCCACCAAGCCATGGATGCTGATTGTGCTGCTGCTGATCCCGGCCTGCCTGTTGCCGGCGTGGCTCATGATCAACGGGAAGAAGCGCAAGAGCCTCATCCCGGTGCTGAAACAGACCGGCCTGATCAACCTCGGTTACAGCGTTCTCTTCTCAATCGGCTTGATCTTGAGCCGCGGCTTCTAAGGCCTGCGGCCTCGCTGGTAATGCCTTAGGCGTTGCCCGGCCGTTTGTCGTTGTTCACTGCGATTTCGGGGTTCTGCTCCACCAGGTTGTCTTCAACCGCCGCATCTTCGACTTCACCGGCAGTCCGGAGGGGCTTTGCCCGGCCGGAAAGCCGCTCGCGCATTGCGGAGGTGGCCGCATCCCGCTGCTTTTGGAAGAAAAGGTAGCTGAGGGCGAAAGCCACCAGTCCGGCAAACACCGCCGCTGCCACCAAGCCCACCTGCAGGAAAGCGAACAGCACGAACAACGGCACAAACAGCGCCAAACGGATGAGGGAATACTTCAGGAAAGCCACCCTGCAAGTTTACCCGTTCAACTGGGAGCAGCCTGATGGCGTCAAAATCCGCCCCCGGTGAAGGGCATTGGAAGACTAGACTTGGTGCATGGTCCGGGTAGTTGGCGTCGTCGTCGTTCTTGTTTTCTTTGTCTACGCCTTGGTGGACGCGATCCGGACGGACAAACGGGCCACACGCGGTCTTCCCAAGCTCGCCTGGATCGTGGTCATGATCGTGCTCCCCTTGCTTGGCGCGGTTCTGTGGTTCATCTTTGGCCGGCCGTACGGCAAGCCCGAAGCCCAAGTCACCCGCCACTACCCCGCAGCGCCCGATGACGACCCCGAGTTCTTGCGGAACCTCGAGATCCGCCGCCGCAACCAGGCCGAAGAGCAGCGCCTGCGGCAACTCAAAGCCAAAAGGGACAAGGAGAAGCGTGCGCGCGGCCAGGAACCGCAAGACACCGACGGGTTGAATTAAGCGCCCGTAGTTCTAGGGCCCGGTAAGTCCTACAGCCCCGAGTACGAGTGCAAACCGTTGAGGACTGTGTTTACCAGCGTGAAGTTGACGATGACACAGGCGTAGCCGATGATCGACAACCATGCGGCTCGGGTTCCGGTCCAGCCACGGGTTGCACGGGCGTGAAGGTAACCGGCATACACAACCCAGATCACGAACGTCCATACTTCCTTGGGGTCCCAGCCCCAGAAGCGGCCCCACGCCTTTTCTGCCCAGATGGCACCGAACATCAACGTGAACGTCCAGCCCACAAAAGCGACGGCGTTGATCCGGTAGGACAGGTTCTCCAAGCTCAGCGCGTTCGGTACCAAGCGCATGAAGCCAAGCTTGTCCGGTCGCCCCGCGGCAAGGCTCTTCTGACGGTGCGACTGCACCAACTGAAGCGCTGACATCGCGAACGTCAAGGTGAACAAGGCCGAGGACAGCACCGCGATGGAAACGTGGATGATCAGCCAGTAACTCTGCAAGGCAGGAACAAGGTGGCCAACAGGAGTCCAGAAAGCAATTGACGCCGCCACCAGCATGATGATGGCCAGACCCACCACGAACGTTCCGAGGAACCGGAGGTCACGCCGGATGAGGACCACCAGAAATACGGCGATGGCCACGAAGGCTCCCGTGGTGAGGAACTCGTACATGTTTCCCCACGGCACGCGGCCGGCGCCAAACGCACGCGTCAGTACACCCGCTGCGTGGATGAGGGCCCCCAACACGGTCAGCGCTACGGCCACACGGGCGGGGACGCGGCGCGCGGCGGTGTACCTCATGTCCCCCGCCGCTGTGCCACCCTCAACGGTGACGCCCGACGTCGGACGCTCGGCACGACCGGCCGGCCCACCGGCGTCGGGTCCTGCCAAAGCGGCACGGCCAGCGGCCACGGGCACCCTCTCAGCCTCGGCGGTTGCCGCTGCCTTGAGGTCGATCGCGCGCAATGCCTTGCTGCTCTTGGCCAGGTCCCAGGCGAACGCGATGAAAGCCACGGTGTACGTGCCGGCGGCCAACAGCATGAAGAGCTCGCTGTACTGGCCCAGGGTTTCGTTGATGACAGGCATTACTGGTCCTTCGTGGTTGAGGAAGAGACGGCGTTCGGGGCGTCCGGGTTAGCCGGGCTCGTGGTGTCGGGCTCACCGGCAACATTCCATTCCCGGGCAAAAAGTTCACGCAAGGCTGCGGCTTCGCCCGCGAGGCGATGGTCCTCACCGCGTGCGAGCAGTCCGTACTCCACCATAGTGCGGCCATCTTCATGCGTTCCGGTGCGCACCCACACCCGCCGACGATTGACGTACAGGGACGTCACCAGGCCTGCAACGGCAAGCAACCCGAAGATCAGCGCATACAGCTGGCCGGGGTTGTTGTGGACGTCCAGGCCCACGTACTTCCTGACGCCGTCGAAAGTGATACTGCCCTTGCCGTCCGGCAAAGTAACGGTGTGGCCGGGAGTAAGGGTGATGGCCTTGTTCGGGAGGTTACGGCCGTTGAGCGGCTTGAGGTTTCCGACGTTCAGCTCGAACACGTTTTGGGGTACGCCCTTGTCCAGGCCCAGATCGCCGTAGAACGAGTTCAGGTTCAGCTGCGGGTTGAGGAGTTCCGGATCCCCGCTGAAGGAAACCCCGTCCTGAGTGGCGAAGGCCGTGGGCAGGAAGAAACCAACAAAGCCGAGTTGGTCGGGCTTGGCGTCGGGCACCTTGATGACCACCGAGGAATAGTAGTTGGCCCCTTGCACCTTGGCCACTACCGGACCCTGCAGGGCGATGTTGCCCTGCCCGTCGCGGACAGTGACCATGGGGGCGTAACCGTTGCCTGTGAGGTAGATGTTGGTTCCGCCCAAGGAGAGGGGATCGTTAACTTTCAGGACCTGCTTCTGGGCGGGCGCATCGGGTGATTCCTTCGTGGTCACCTCAGCCGTGTAATCGATGGGCTGGCCAAACTTACCCGGCGTCTCGTGATCGAAGGTGGCTTGGAAGCTGTTCAGCTGAACAGAGTACGGCTGCAGCCAGCCGCTTTGGAAGTTGGAGCCGGGCGTGAACTGGTCGTAGCCCACCAGGGTGTTGACGAAGGTGTCACCTTCCACCAGGATCCGCTGGCCGCTGTATCCAAAGAGCCCACCCACAGCAACCGAGACAAGCACCCCGATCAGCGCGGTGTGGAAAACCAGGTTTCCCACTTCCTTGATGAGGCCACGCTCGGCACCTACGGAAGGCAGCGCGCCGTCGGCGTCCCTGATGTCCACGCGGTAACCGCGCTTCTTGAGCAGCCCGGCGGCATCGGTGATGGCTTTCGACGCCGGAATCCCGGCGTCGGCGGGCAGCACCAGGGTGCCATACTCCGGCAGGCGCGAAAGGCGCTTGGGGGTCCGCGGCGGCTTGGACCTCAGCGCCTTGTAGTGAGCGATCGCCCGGGGAGTGACACAGCCGATCAAGGAAATGAAGAGCAGGATGTAGATTGCCGAGAACCACGCTGAAGAGTAGACGTCGAACAGCTGCACCGCATCCATGATCGGCCCAATGGTGGGGCGGTCCTTGATGTATTGGGTAACGATTGCAGCGTTGGCCGCCCGCTGGGGAAACAGGGAACCGGGGACCGCGCCCACCGCCAGCATCAGCAGCAGGAACAACGCCGTGCGCATGCTGGTCAACTGGGTCCAGGACCACCGGAGCATTCCCTTGATACCGAGCGCGGGCAGGGCGGCCTCCGACTTGGCTCGATCTACCGCGGAGCTGCCGGTCTCTTCGGGCGCTTCCGGCGTGTTACCGGCGGTGGAATTCTTCTTGGCTTTCACAGACTCGCTCATCAGATCGGCAACTTCACATCAGTTTGGAACCAGTACTGCAACTGGGTCACCCAGCTCCCCCACACTCCTGTGGCCATCAGGACGCCAAGCAAAATCAAGATGCCTCCGCCGATCCGCTGGATGGCCAGCCGGCGTTTGCGGAAGAAGGACATGACGCCCATTCCCCGGCGCACGGCCAAGGCAATCACCAGGAACGGAATCCCCAAGCCGAGGCTGTACGCGAAGGCGAGCAGGGCGCCTTTAGCGGCGGACGAACCACCGGACAGGCTCAGTAACTGTACCGCGGAGTACGTCGGTCCGATGCAGGGCGCCCATCCCAGTCCGAAGGTCAACCCCAGGAGCGGAGCGCCCCACAGGCCTGCCGGTGGCTTCGCGTGGATCTTGGCGTCCCGCTGCAGCCAGCCGAAACCGCCCATGAACACAACGCCCATGACGATCACCAGCACACCCAGCAGCTGTGTGATCCACGCGTTCTGCCTTCCGGTCAGCAACGTTCCGAGCTGCCCGAAGGCACCGCCGAGGAGAACGAAGATCACGGAGAAACCCAAAACAAACAGGCCGATTCCCGCCAACATGCGGCCTCGCCGCTGCTTCTGAAGGTCGACGCCGGTCAGGCCGGTGACGTAGCCCAAGTAGCCAGGAACCAGGGGAAGCACGCAGGGTGAAAGGAACGAGACAAGTCCTGCCAGCAACGCCACGGGCACGGCCAGCAACAGCGAGCCGTTCAGGATCGTTTCAGCGAAAGGACTGTTCATGGGCCTACTCAGCCACTGCTGAGGTGATGAGTGCCTTAAGCGTGCCCTTTTCGATTCCGCCGAGGACGCGCGATGCCACCCTGCCATCCTTGTCCAGGACGAGCGTGGTGGGCACTGCACCCGGAGGGACGATTCCGGACACCGAGAGAAGCACGGCACCGTCTTTGTCATCGAAACTCGGGTAGGTGAGGCTGAAAGTCTTATCGAAGGCGTCCGCCGTTGCCTTCTCGTCCCTCAGGTTGACACCGAAGAACTGGACGCCTTGGCCCTTGAATTCCTGGTGGAGGGCTTCAAGCTGTGGCGCTTCCACACGGCAGGGAGCACACGCTGCGAACCAGAAGTTCAGTACGGTGACTTTGCCTTTGAGCACCCCGGGTTCGACGGCGGTACCGTCGAAGAGGGTGCCCTTGAGGGCAACCGGGGCCGTGCGATCGGCCTTGGCGAACTCGGTCACTGATCCGTCGCCGGCGACGTAGTTCTTGTTGTCGCCTTTTTTGGCTTGTTCAGCCAAGGAGTCCGGCTGCGCGCAGGCCGAAAGTCCCACCGCCAAGCCGGTGAGTAGGACTCCCCCGGCGGCCAGGACACCGCGGCGCGAAAACGTGTTGTCCATGGCTATGCTCCCGGGGTGCTGGCTGCACCGGGAAGAAGAACGGCTGCAGGTTCGCTGTAGTCAACGCGGATGATCTTGCCGGCGTCGTCGAACACGAGGGACGTCAAGGACGCGAGCGTGCACTCCCGCTTGCGGGGGTCGTGGGCCAAACTGCGCCCCTCCGCGGTCAACCTCGTAGCCCAGATAGGCAACTGGTGGCTGACCAGGATTGCTTCGGCGCCATCTCCAGCCAAGTGGATGGCCGCAGTCCGGGCGTCCTGCACTGCCGCAAGGACGCGGGCTGCTTGCTGTTTGTATGGTTCGCCCCAGGAAGGCTGAAGCGGGTTCCGGAAGTACCACCAGTGCTTGGGTTTAAGGAACTCGGCTTTGGTGGGGTGGAGTCCCTGAAAGTGGTTTTCAGCTTCAATGATGCGCGGTTCCGTATGAATCTCCAGGCCCAGTGCCTCGGACGTAGGCATCGCCGTCTCTTGGGCGCGCGTCAGCGGAGACGCAGCCAAATACGAGATCTTGGCGCCTGCGGTGGCGCGCGCAACGAAGTGCTCGGCCAGCATCCGTGCCATGTCCCGGCCGCGTTCGGAGAGATGGAATTCCGGCAGCCGGCCATAGAGGACGCCATCGGGGTTGTGGACCTCGCCATGGCGAAGCAGATGGACAGTTGCTTGGGGCATGTTTACCAGTTTCTCAAAGAAGCGGGGCGATCCGAAATCTTCTACATCTAGTAGAACTCAGAAATTTCCCGAAATGTTCCGTGGAGTTGGAATAAAAGATGCATATGCATGTTTATACTGGGTACGAAGCTCGGTTGATCTTTCAAGTAAACAGGAAACATCGCAAGCGTCGAGCAAGCAGTACCTACCACTACCCATAGGAGCAACACCATGATGACCCTTCCCGCTGACGTCACCACCGGCACCTGGACCCTTGACGCCTCGCACAGCGAAATCGGCTTCACCGTTCGCCACGCAGGTATCAGCAAGGTACGCGGCCAGTTCAAGGATGCCGAAGCAACCTTGGAACTCGGTGAGACCCTGACCGATTCCAAGGTCACCGCGACCATTCGGACCGCCAGCTTCGACTCGGGCGACGTCAACCGCGACGGACACGTCAAGGGCGAGGACTTCTTCGATGTGGAGAAGTTCCCGGAAATCACGTTCGTTTCCCGCCACGTCAAGTCCAACGGCAACAGCTTTGACCTCGTGGGCGATCTCACCATCAAGGGTGTGACCAAGGAAGTTTCCATCGAAACCGAATTCAACGGCGTCGCCGTCGATCCCTTCGGTAACACCCGCGCCGGCGTCTCCGGCGAAACCACCATCAGCCGCAAGGACTTCGGCCTCACCTGGAACGCCGTCCTCGAAGCCGGTGGCGTGCTGGTCAGCGACAAGGTAGTCATCAACCTGGAACTCGCGTTCATCGCACCGGCAGCCGCATAAGCAGCCGCATTTTCGACGACGCCCCCGCGCAGCCAACGGCTGGTGGGGGCGTCGTTTCTCATTTCCCAAGAGCACTTGCCGATTGTTCGGCAAACAGCCTGTAGTTACCTGCGAATTGGCTCAAAATTGCCTATGCAACCCTCAACCCGCGGTCTACAGTGATGCCATGAGTACCCCAGATGAAGCACCCCAGCCACAGCAGCCCGGCTCCGAGCCTCCGCAGCCAGGCAATGTTCCTCCTGCGGGTTACCAGCCTCCGCAGGGCTACCAACCGCCCCCGGGTTACCAGCCACCGCCGGGCTACGAGCCTCCGCAGCAGCCCGGAATGGGCCAGCCCGCACCGGGACAGCAGTACTCGCAGCCTGCGCCGGGACAGCAAGGGCAGTCAGGCGGTTTCCGCTTTGAAATGCCCACCGACCGTCCCCGCAACTTCAACGATGTCCTGCCTGCCGGGGGACTTTCGGGAATGTTCAAGACGCAGGGCCTCCCAACAGAACTCAAAGTGTCCTACTTCATTTGGGTGATTTGGGGCCTCTTGGCACTCCTGTTCGGACTGATCGGGTTCTTCGCGATCATTGCCGCGTTTGCGTTCATCCCGGGCTTAGCCGCCGTCCTCCTCGTTCTTTTGCTCCTGAGCCTGGCGGTGGCAGTTGCCCAAATTGTCCTTGCCATGAAGATGAAAGAGGGCAAAGAGTGGGCAAGGCTTGCACTGACCGTCTTGGCTGTTGTCTCGTTGCTGCTTGCGATTATCGGATCTGCCAGCGCTGGCGGTTATGGGGCGGGCAGCTTGGGCAGCAACTGGTTCGGATTCCTGGTCAGTGCGGTCGCCGTCGTCCTGATGTGGCTGCCGAACTCGCAGCTCTGGTTCAAGGCAGTGCGGGGTAACGCATAGCGGAACCCGGGCCTCGTCGGAAGCTCGCGACGGAACACCATTCCAAGGCCGCGGCCGTCCCCGGACGGCTGCGGCCTTCATCGTGGAAGTACGCCTTTCATGATGATTTTGCGACGACGGCGGAAAAGGTGCGTGGGATCACGAACACCCTCTGCGCAGGGGGGTACGGTGGAATCAGAACCACGCTGGGGGCAGGGTCGTTTTGCTGATCCCGGCGGCCGAACCAGCAGTCGAACGAGCAAAGGAATGCCATGAGCAACCCGCCCCTCCCGCCCACCAACCCGGGCGACACCAACCACCCCCAGCCACCGGGCGCCCCACAGTACGGTCAGGCGTCCCCGCCCCCTGCCCCGCAGTACGGTCAGGTCTCCCCTCCGCCCGCGCCACAGTACGGCCAGGCTTCCCCGCCGCCCGCCGCGCCGCAATACGGCCAGGCCTCCCCGCCGCCCGCCGCGCCGCAATACGGCCAGGCCTCCCCGCCCCCAGCGCCGCAATACGGCCAGGTCTCCCCGCCCACGGCACCGATGTACAACCAACCGATGAGCTGGCCCAGTGAAGCAGCAGCATCCGCAACGGGCGTGCCCCAGCTGGTCAACGTCTCCTTTTGGATGCTCCTTGGTTGCGCTCTCTTGACGCTGATTTCGCTACCACTCACCATCGTGATGCTCAATTCCAGCGCGGGCCAATCGATGGTGGAACAGGCCATCCAAGCTCAGGGCACGCAGGATCCCGCGGTTACAGTGAGCAACCTCATCAACTTGGCGATTACCTTCCTGGTCATCATTTCGATCATCATGATCGGCCTCTACACTTTGGTTGCCTTCAAGATCCGGCGCGGTAAGAACTGGGCACGCATCCTGGGCACGGTCCTCGCCGCGCTTTCACTGCTGGGGCTTGCGCAGTTGGGCTTGACCACCATCACGATCCTCTTGGGTATCGCCGCCATCGTGTTGCTGTACCTGCCGTCGTCGGCACCGTACTTCCGCAAGGCCAAGCCCTTCAGTGGCGCGTTCCAGAACCCCTACGGCAACTAGGAAGCATCCAGCAACGAACTATCCAGCAACGAACTATCGCGGGCGGAGACCCGGCTCTGGCTAAACGGCCTGGCCCGGCGTCTGCGCCCGCTGTGCGTGGTAGGCCAGAATCTGCAGCTCCGTGGCCATGTCCACCTTGCGCAGGTTGACGTGGGGCGGCACCTGGAGGAGCACCGGGGCGAAGCTGAGGATGCTCCTGATTCCCGCGGCTATCACCCGGTCGCACACTTCCTGGGCAACCGTGGCCGGCAATGCAAGCACCACCATGTTTGTGTGGGTCCGTGCCAGGACACGTTCGAGCTCGGCGGAATCACTGACACGGAGCCAGCCCACCTCGTTACCGATCACCATGGGATCGGCGTCGAAGATCGCCACGACGTCGAAACCCCGGGACTCAAAACCGCCATACCTGGCCAGGGCTTTTCCGAGGTTACCGGCACCGACGATCGCGACCTTCCAGTCGTGTGTCAGTCCGAGCGCAGCCGCAATGTGACGGCTTAAGTACTGGACCTCGTACCCCACACCGCGGGTTCCGTACGAACCTGCGTAGGAGAGGTCCTTGCGGAGGGTGGAGGAGCTGACACCCGAGGCCTCGGCAAGTGCTTCCGAGGATACCCGTTCCACACCTTCAGCCAGCAGGGAATTGAGCGCACGCAAATAGAGGGTCATCCGGGCCACAGCCGCGGGCGGGATCTGCCTCTTGGCAGGATCGTTGCCTTCGGTTGCTGCTCCCGGGGACGGTTCCAGAGCAGTCACGGTACTCTCCATTGCATCGCTTCGTTGTTCCACTCTATGGCTCCGCGGCGAAACTGAACAAAAGCTGCTGCTCCCGGTATCGGAGGGTCAGCGTGCCATGGCCTTCTTGATGGTCCGGGCCAACCTTTGTTCGTCGATCTTCCAGAAATCGCGCTGGATGCCGTCGACCAACACCACGGGAATCTCCTCCGCGTACTGCTCCTGCAAGCCGGCGTCGTCGTCGATCCTTCGCTCCGCCCACGGGACGCCCAGCGCTGCAGTGACACGCTCGACGGCGGTACGCGCCTCGGCGCAAAGGTGGCAGTCAGCTTTGGTGAGGAGAACGACGTCGGGAATGGACATGCCTCAACGGTATCCCCACCACCCTCTTCCACGCCCATCTCATGCACACTGCTCGCGCTCCAGTGCGGCGAAGCACGGGGACCCGGCAATTGACTAGACTCAAGGCATGCCCGAGGAGAAGAACGCCGCTGTGGTCGCAGACGCGCAACTGCAGAAGCACACAGGCGAAGCGGCCTTCTTCGACGTGGACAACACCCTCATGAAGGGCGCGAGCCTTTTCCACGTGGCACGCAAGATGTACGAGCGCAAAGCCTTCACACTCAGCCAGGCAGCCGGTTTCGCGTGGAAACAATTCAAGTTCGTCATGCGCGGCGAGACCTTGCAAGATGTCCATGCCGTGCGCGATTCTGCGCTGACGCTCGCGGCCGGGATCTCGGTGGAAGACATCAAGGCCCTGGGCGAAGAAGTGTACGACGAAATGATCGAATCCCGGATCTGGCCCGGAACCAAGGCACTGGCCGAACAGCACCTCCGAGTGGGCCGGAAGGTGTGGCTTGTGACAGCCACTCCGGTTGAGGTTGCCACTGTCATCGCCACAAGGCTCGGACTCACGGGAGCACTCGGTACCGTGGGCGAAGTCAGTGATGGGATGTACACCGGTAAGCTCGTGGGCGACATCCTGCATGGTCCGGCGAAGGCCGTGGCAGTACAACTAGTGGCGGAGCGCGAAGGACTGGACCTCGATCATTGCTGGGCTTACAGCGATTCCGCCAACGACATCCCCTTGCTCACCATGGTGGGACACCCTGTGGTTATCAACCCCGATGGAAAGCTTCGCCGGCACGCCCGCGACAACAACTGGCCTGTCTACGATTACCGCGCGGGGCGCCGTGCCGCGACCCTGGGACTCAAGGCAGCTACCGTCGGTGGGGCGATCTACGGCTTATGGCGGGGCTTCTCAAGGTTCCGCGGCCCGCGGCCCTAGCCCTCGTTGTCATGACGGGTGGGCGCAAAAATGCCCGCCGCCTCGAAAGGCAACGGGCATTCACGCTTGATGAAGTATCCCTACTTCTTGTTGCGACGCTGGTGGCGTGTCTTGCGAAGCAGCTTGCGGTGCTTCTTCTTGGCCATACGCTTGCGGCGCTTCTTAATAACTGAACCCACGAAAGTTCCTTACAAGCTAGAAGGTCCTGTCTGTTGGAACGCATCCGCGGAAGCAGACAGTACAACTGACAGATTCTTACATTGACGTAAAACGTTCCTTAACAGGGTACCGCTTTCACGGGGCACTCTGTGACCACAGTCCGCGCATCAAAGCCCGGACGGAACATGCAGCGTCAGGCAGTCTCGGATTGCCCGTCCACAACAGCACCCTTGAGGTACTGTGCAACTGCTTCCTCGGGAACACGGAAGGAGCGGCCGAACCTGACGGCGGGCATTTCCCCTGAGTGAACCAATCGATACACGGTCATTTTGGAAACGCGAAGAACGTCGGCGACTTCAGCCACCGTCATGAAACGCGCATTCGAGAAGTTAGTCTCCGCGGACATTTCCCATATTCCTTTGCTCTCAGCCAGTAGGACACCCCAGTTAGACGGTGTGCCGATGCTGAGCCATCAAACAACCCTGTGATAGATACTCTAGAGGCTGCTGGGGCCAATGTGAAAGCATTTCCGACAAGTGGGACACGACTCCGGAACCAGGGCATCCCCGGAACGGGGGGTCGCTGCGGAGAAGGCCGGGCGCACGGCACTTTGCGCAGCGAACCCACGAAACGGGACGCTCGGGCTGGGCTCCAGAGTCCTACTCCGCGGTAGCCTGCCGACGCTTCCGGGCGGAGGCTGCGAGCTGCTCCAACACCGATGCCGTGACGTCCCATTCCATGCAGGCGTCCGTGACACTCTGTCCGTACGTCAGCTCCTGTTCCCCGGCCAACTGCTTGGCGGTATCCAAGTTCTGCGCTCCGCCCACGAGGAAGCTCTCCAGCATGACGCCGGCAATCGGAGAGGTCTCCGCTGCCTCCAGCTGGGCCCCGATTTCCAAGGCAACTTCGGCCTGCCGGTGGTGGCTCTTGCCGCTGTTGGCATGGCTGGCATCCACGATCAGTCGCGGGTTCAGTCCCTTGGCCGCCAGCTTGGATGATGCCGCGGCCACGTCCTCCTGCGAGTAGTTTGGGCCCTTGCGTCCCCCGCGCAGGATCACATGGGTGTCAGGGTTGCCGGAGGTCGCCACCAGGGCTGCTCGGCCGCCGTCGTCGATTCCCAAGAAAGCTTGCTCAGCAGCAGATGCACCGCATGCGTCGATGGCCACTTGGAGGTCGCCGTCGGTACCGTTCTTGAAACCGATGGGCATGGAAAGGCCGGAGGCGAGCTGGCGGTGGATCTGGCTTTCGGTGGTGCGCGCGCCGATGGCGCCCCACGAAACGAGGTCCGCCATGTATTGCGGGCTGATGGGCTCGAGGAACTCGGTGGCCGTGGGCAAGCCCAATGCGGTGACCTGCTTCAGGAAGCCGCGAGCAGCACGCAAGCCGGCGGCAATGTCGTGGCTGCCGTCCAGGTGGGGATCGTTGATCAGGCCCTTCCAGCCGACGGTGGTGCGGGGCTTCTCGAAGTAGGTACGCATCACGATGAGCAGGTCGGCCTTGTGCTTCTCCGCTTGGCTGACCAATCGGCGGGCGTACTCGAGGCCCGCCTTGGGGTCATGGATGGAGCACGGGCCCACGATCACGAGGAGGCGATCGTCCACGCCGTCCATGATGGCGCGGACCTGGTCGCGGCCACGGTCGACGACGGCAGCTGAGTGGGCGTCCAACGGCAGCTCGGCGATGAGGTCCTGGGGTGCCGGAAGCGGTTCGAAACGGGCCACCCGCAGATTGGAGGTGGCGGGCTGCTTTGCCTCTGTGGGCTCGGTGGAATGGAGCGATTCAGGGGATTCGGCGGCGATGCTGGTCATGTCTGGGTCCTGTCCGGTGCGGAGCGGGTCCCGTCTCAGAACCCGCCGGATATGGCGAAGGGCAGAGAATGATCTCTGCCCTGTTGGCTCTGAAGGAAAGTTGGATGCGTGTCAGTTAGACGCGGGCCCCTCCAGAGCCAACGAAAAATACGCATACCAACGGTTAGTCATAGCCACACCATAACCGCGCTTCTTCACACCGGGCAAATCGTGTCCGTCATGATGACAAAAGTTTGCGCAGGAACTGGAGTTGCTTGATCCAGTGGTGCTCCTGGCCGCCCTCGTGGTTGTTGAAGCGATACACCTCGATGTCCTTGTCCGGCGCACTGCCCTTTGCGGAAGAGCCGGTGCCGTAGCTGTTGTAGCTGGCAAAGACCGTTGAGGGCGGGCAAATATCGTCCATTTGCGCGGCGGAGAACAGCGCGGGAACGGTGGCCGCCCGGCCCAGATGCACGCCGTCGAAGTAGTTAAGAACGGCCAGCATAGGCTCGTATTTGTCGCGGTGCCTGCCGAGGAATCCGGCGATTTCCGGGTAGGGACCACGCGGGGCGATGTCGATGGCCCGCGGGAAGTCCTGTAGGAACGGGACGTCGGGCAGTGCGGCGATGACGCCGTCGAGCCTTCCGGCCGTCAGCCCAGCCGTCGCGACCGTGATCCCACCACCTTGGCTCACCCCGGTCAGCACTACTTTGGAGGGGTCGACGGCGGCGTGGCTCTGCGCCGCTTCCACCGCACGGAAGGCATCCACGTAGACCCTGCGGAAGTAGTAATCCTCCTGGTGCCCCGAACCCCGGGTCATGAGTCCGGCGAAGTTGACCTCGCCCGCCGAAGGGTGCGGATCGGGCGTATCGCCTGACACACCGCCGTACCCCTGACCGCGGGTGTCCATGATGAAATGCGCGTAGCCGGCCTGGGCCCAGCGGGTGTTCTGGTTGACCAAGCCCCGTCCGCCGGAGTATCCGATGAATTCGACCACGACAGGAAGTTTCTGGCCCGGCTCGCAATTCGCGGGAATGTGAAGCCAGCCCTTGATGCGGTCGCCGCCGAAGCCGGAGAAGGTGACGTCGAAGGTGTTGATCACTGTGAGGTAGTTATCCACGGGTTCGAAAACGGCGTCGAGCGGGAATGCCCGCGCCGCCGAGATGGTGCCGTCCCAGAAGGCGTCCAAGTCGGCCGGCGGTACTGCCGCGGAAGTGTAATCACGGAGTTGCTCGAGCGGGAGGTCAAAAAGAGGCATGAGGGCATCCTACGTCCTCCGCACGGCCTCGCAAGCGAGCCCTGCAACCGGCCACTGGACAGTTTCGAGTGAACCAAGAAATCGTTTACCGAGGCACTATAAGCTTTCTGTCAACGCCTCTGCGTGCGCAGGCCTCGATTCCGGGACCGCGAGGCTTCATTGGCAGGCTGCTCCGGCAGCGTGCGGCGATAGATGGGAGGGCGGCATGGCACGTAACAACGCCAACAAACGCGTTGGCATTGCCGATGTTGCCCTAAGAGCCGGCGTCTCGCACGCCACTGTCTCCCGCGTCATGAACGGCAATGCCGCGGTGGATGCAGGCATCGCTGAACGGGTCCGTGTAGCAGCCGCAGAACTGAAGTATCAGCCCAATCCAGTGGGCCGGAGCCTGGCCTTGGGCAAAACGGACACCATCGGGATTGTGGTCCCGGACCTTGCCAATCCGACCTTCCAGGCCATCCTCCGCGGCCTCAGCATTGCTGCGGGGACAGACGGATACCGGGTCCTCATCGCCGATTCCTCTGAGGTTGCCAGCGAGGAGGCAATCTTGGCGGGCGAGGCCCGGCGTCGATGCGACGGCGTGGTGCTGTGCGCGCCCAGGATGGGCGACGCCCAGTTGGAGGAACTTGCGCCGAGCCTGCACCCGTTGGTGCTCATCAACCGCACGACGGCGGACAACACCCCCAGCCTGAACGTCGACTACGAACAGGGCATACAGGACTTGGCCCAGCACCTTGTAGCGCTCGGGCACAAGCGACTGGCATTCCTCGCAGGACCGGAACACAGCGCGTCCAACAGGCAGCGCCTTGCCGGCTTGGAAGTTTTCCGGGAGCAGAACCCGGGGATCGAACTGCAGCTGCTTCCCGGGGGCTCAAACTTCGATTCAGGCCATGATTCAACCGAGCTCGTTATTGCCTGCGGTGCCACCGGAATCCTTGCTTTCAACGATCTTGTGGCCATGGGGTTGCTGAGTGGCTTGCATGAGCGTGGACTTCGCGTTCCGGATGACATCTCCGTGGCGGGCTTCGACGATATTCCGTTCGCCCGGTACACCACTCCCCCGCTCACCACGGCCGCCGTACCGATCAACGAAATCGGTAGCCTGGCCTGGCGCAGGATGCGGGAACAGATCCAGCAGCCCGGCGAGGCACCCGAGCCGGTCCGGGACGAGTTCCGGCCACGAATGGAGATCCGGAAAAGCACCGCGGCGCCTTCTGTAAGCCGGCGAGGCGGCACGCCTGATCAGCCCGCGTGATCAGTGTTCCGCGTGATCGGGGGCAACTCCAGCTTCGGCATAGAAACCCGTGATGTGCGAGGCCACGAGCTCAGCCGCCCCAGCGCCGTCGCCAGTGTTCACGGCCGCGAGGATGGCACGGTGCTCGGCCCTTAGCCGCTTGGAGGTAGCCTCCCAGTTGGGCAGGTTCCTGGTGAGCTCGCCCGCGTAATTCTCAATGGCGCCTCGGAGTGAGGCCATCATGGCGCTCACGACGGCGTTTCCCGCCGCTTGTGCCAGGGCGACATGGAAGCGTGAGTTCAAGGCGAGGAACGTACCGACGTCCGGGCCTGCATCCATCTCATCCAAGAGCTTGGCGCCCTCCTCAAGCGCAGGCGTGCCGGCTTTGGCGCGTTTGGCTGCCCACGATTCGAGGAGCACGCGGGTTTCCACAATGTCCGCTACCGGCAGATGACGGGTGGCCACGTGGAGGCGCAGGGTGGAACCCAAAGCAGTTCCGGGCTCGGCAATCACTACCGTTCCCGCATCTTTCCCGGACCCGACGCCGGCCCGGACCACCCCCATGGCCTCCAGGATCCGGACGGCCTCACGGACCGAGGTCCGGGAAACCTGCAGTTGCTCAGCCATGGCCCGCTCGCCGGGTAAACGGCCACCCAAGGTGAGCTCGCCGTCGGAAATCTGCTTTTCGATCCATTGCAGGACCAGCTCGTGCGTGCGCATATCCGAATACTACTTGATGTGGTCAGACCACATGCCCTAGAGTGTGGTTAGACCACATGAACCCTAGGGAGACCCGTATGACCGACACGATTGATCCCAAGATCACCGCTGCGCCAGCCGATGCCGGGAGCGACCAAAACGTAACCCGCGCACCCCAGCCGCCAGCCGCCGTCGTGCGGCCGCCGGCACTGAGGCGACGCATACCGAGTGTCGCGGACCTGGCGCCGCTGATGCAGTTCAAGAAGCCGGAGTTCAGCAAGGCCGCCCGGCTGAAGAGGGCCAGCACCGTTTGGGAACTGCGGGACATGGCCAAGCGCCGCACCCCGCAGGCTCCTTTTGATTACACCGACGGTGCTGCTGAGGAAGAAATCACCCTTCGTCGCGCCCGTCAGGCCTTCCAGGACATCGAATTCCGGCCGGGCATCCTGCGGGACGTTTCAAGAATTGATCTCCGCACGGACATTTTGGGCCAGAAATCACGGCTTCCGTTCGGCATCGCGCCAACCGGCTTTACCCGCATGATGCAGTCCGAGGGCGAATACGCGGGCTCACAGGCAGCCGAAGCCGCCGGGATTCCTTACACCCTCTCCACCATGGGCACCGCCTCGATCGAGGATGTGGCAACCGCTGCCCCGAACGGCCGGAACTGGTTCCAGCTGTACTTGTGGACGGACCGCGAGCGCTCCCTTGGGCTGATCGAAAGGGCCGCAAAGGCCGGTAACGACACCCTAATGGTCACCGTGGACACCGCTGTTGCAGGTGCGCGACTGCGGGACGTCCGAAACGGCATGACCATACCGCCGGCGTTGACACTGAAAACGGTGGTGGACGCGTCCTACCGCCCGGCGTGGTGGTTCAACTTCCTCACCCACGAACCCCTGACGTTTGCCTCACTGTCGCGCTACACCGGGACTGTGGCTGAGCTCATCAACTCCATGTTTGATCCGACACTGACCTACCAGGACTTGGACTGGCTGCGTGAAACTTGGAAGGGCAAGCTCGTGGTCAAAGGCATCCAAACCGTGGAGGACGCCCGGCGCGTGGTGGACCACGGCGTCGATGGCATCGTGTTATCCAACCATGGGGGCCGCCAACTGGACCGCGCACCCATCCCGTTCCACTTGCTTCCGGAGGTCACAACGGCACTGGCGTCGGACAACAGCAAGGCTGCCGTCATGTTGGACACGGGCATCATGAGCGGTGCGGACATCGTGGCCGCACTGGCCTTGGGTGCTGACTTCGCCCTGATTGGCAGGGCGTATCTTTACGGTTTGATGGCGGGCGGCCGCGCGGGTGTGGACCGTGCCATCCAGATCCTCGAGAAAGACATGACCAGGACCATGGCGTTGCTTGGCGTCAGCAAGGTTTCGGACCTGAATCCGGACCACGTGCGGCTGCTGCAGCGCTAGCCTCCACCCAACCAGAGGACAGCACCTGTTCGCTCTGAGCGCTCAGAACGGCATGATCTGTCCCCTGGTTGGGCAGGAACCTCAGTTGGGTAGGAACCTCAGTTGGGCAGGAACCTCAGTTGGGTAGCAACCTCAGTTGGCTAGGAACCTCAGTTGGGTAGCAACCTCAGATGAGGCCTTGGGCGAGCATGGCGTCCGCTACCTTGACGAAGCCGCCGATGTTGGCGCCCACCACGTAGTTTCCAGGCGCACCGTACTCGTCGGCGGTTGCTGCGCAGCGATCGTGGATGCCCACCATGATCTCCGTGAGCCTCTGCTCGGTGTGCTCGAAGGTCCACGAATCACGGCTCGCATTCTGCTGCATCTCCAGCGCGGACGTGGCAACACCACCTGCGTTGGCTGCCTTGCCCGGGCCGAACAGGATGCCTGCCTCCTGGAACACGGACACGGCTTCCCTGGTGGAGGGCATGTTGGCGCCCTCGGCTGCAGCGATCAGTCCGTTGCTGACCAACTTGGCGGCAGCATCGCCGTCGAGCTCGTTCTGCGTGGCGCACGGCAGCGCCACCGTGCCGTTGACGTCCCACACGGAACCACCGGTTACGTGGGTTGCACCCCCGCGGCGAGCGGCGTACTCGGTGAGGCGCCCGCGCTCCACTTCCTTGATGTGGCGCAGAAGCTCGACGTCGATCCCCGCCTCATCCACGACGTATCCGGCGGAGTCGGAACAGGCAACCACGGTGGCCCCCAAGGATTGTGCCTTGGCGATGGCATGGATGGCGACATTGCCTGAGCCCGAAACCACCACCCGCTGCCCATCAAAGGACTGTCCCCGGGTCTTGAGCATCTCTTGAGCAAAGATGACAGTGCCGTAGCCGGTGGCTTCGGGACGAACCAGAGACCCGCCCCATGAGATGCCCTTGCCCGTGAGGACCCCGGATTCGTAGCGGTTGGTGATGCGCTTGTACTGGCCAAAGAGGTAACCGATTTCACGGCCTCCCACCCCGATGTCCCCCGCCGGCACGTCGGTGTACTCGCCAATGTGCCTGTACAGCTCAGTCATGAAGGACTGGCAGAAACGCATGATCTCGGCGTCGGAACGTCCCCGGGGGTCGAAGTCCGAGCCGCCCTTTCCGCCACCGATGGGCATGCCCGTCAATGCGTTCTTGAAGATCTGTTCAAACCCGAGGAACTTCACGATCCCCAAGTAGACGGAGGGGTGGAAACGCAGGCCGCCTTTGTAGGGGCCCAGCGCTGAGTTGAACTCCACACGGAAGCCACGGTTGACATGGACCCGGCCGGCGTCGTCAGTCCACGGAACGCGGAAAATGATCTGGCGCTCAGGTTCGCAGAGACGCTCAAGGACTGCGCCCTCGAGGAATTCGGGGTGCCTGTCATGGACCGGGCCCAGGCTTTCAAAGACCTCGATGACGGCCTGGTGGAATTCCTTTTCACCCGGGTTCCGCGCAAGCACGGTGTCCCGGATACCTTCGAGCCTTGAATCCATGGGGGGGTTCCTATCCTCAGTGCGCCCAGCTGTAGCGGACGGTGTTCAGTCCCGCCCATGGTTGCACTTGCTTCCCCGGCAGCTCCATCCGGGGGGAATGTGACCCAACTCGTCAGCTAGCGCTTCCGGCCGAACTTTGGCAGGTTGGGCAGATTCGGAAGGTTGGCCAGCAGATCAGCGGCTTTGGTGGCGGCCCGGCCCACGGTGCGTCCGATGTGTTGCGGCATGGTGTCATCCGGGGCCTCAAGAATCCCTGATGATTCGGAGGCATGCGCCATCACGGCCTGGCCGACGGCGTCCACCCGGGTAGCAGGCATGTCAGCCGCCGATTCGGTCGTCCCGGATTCGGGCACCGCGCCAGCGGGGGCGGTGACGGCCGCAGGCCCGTTGACGGCGGCTGCTGGCTCCCCTCCGGAAGGCGCGACGACGGCGGGCTTGGCCTGTCCGACGTCGAACGTTTCCAGCCACGAGGCGATGCCCGCGAGCGGCTTGGTGTTCAGGGTGTAGAAGCGCTTCTGGCCCTGTGCGCGCATGGTGACGAGGTCCGCCTCGCGGAGCACCTTCAAGTGCTTGGAAATAGTGGGCTGGCTCGCCGCCAGCTCCGCCACGAGTTCCCCTACAGCCTTATCCCCAGAGCGGAGGGAGACCAGGATGTCGCGTCTGGTTGCCTCAGCTATGACGGCAAATACGTCGTCAGTCACCATGCCTCCCACCCTAGCGACATATACGCCTGTTGGCATCCTGTTTCATGCCGCCCGAGTGCGGGACACGTCAGTCGAACCAGGGATCCAAGCCATACAGCGGGAATATCTGCTTACGCGTAGCGATAACGGTGCGGTCCACCTCGTCTGCGGGATCGTAGCCGACCTCCCAGGAACGCCACCAGATGTCCACGTCGTCTCCCATCAACGCGGGGGTGGGCTCGCCGTAGGTTTCCTGCACATAGCTTCGCCACGCCTCCGGCACGGGTTTTGAGAGCGGTACGGGCCGCTGCGTGACCATACCGATCAGATGGCTCCAAGCGCGCGGCACAACGCCAGTGACCTCGTAGCCGCCTCCCCCGGTGGCGATCCAGCGGTTCTCGCAGTAGCGGGCGGCAAGGCCGGCGACGGCGGCAGCGGCCTCGCGCTGGCAGTCGACGCTGAGGTTGAGGTGCGTCAGGGGGTCAAGCCGGTGGGAATCGCAGCCGTGCTGGCTGACGATGACCTCAGGTGCGAAGGCGGCCACAAGCTGCGGCACCACCGCGTGGAAAGCACGCAACCAGGCCGCATCTCCGGTAAAAGCCGGAAGCGCCACGTTGACAGCGGTCCCGATCGCGTTTGGTCCCCCCGTTTCGTTGGCGAAACCCGTTCCGGGGAATAGCGTGAGGCCGGATTCGTGGAGGGACACTGTCATGACCCTGGGGTCGTCCCAGAAGATGCCCTGCGTCCCGTCGCCGTGATGGGCGTCGACGTCGATGCAGACCACGCGCTGCACACCGCCGTCGAGCAGCCGCTGGATGGCAATGGCGACGTCGTTGTACACGCAAAAGCCGCTGGCCTTCCCACGCGCAGCATGATGCATTCCGCCACTGAAGTTCACCGCGCGCACGGACCTGCCGGAAAGGACGGACTCGGCGGCCAGCAGTGAACCGCCGGCAAGCCGTGCGCTGGCCTCGTGCATTCCTGCGAACGCGGGATCATCTTCGGTCCCCAACCCGCGAGCGTCATCGGGGCGAGAAGGATCCGCACCGACGCGACGCACAGCCTGGATGTACTCCCGGCTGTGAACGGTCAAAAGCTCGACGTCGGTTGCCACCGCCGGCGCCTCCACTGCCACATGGCTGTGGTCAAAAAGTCCGAGAGCCTGGGCCAACCGTGCTGTTAGCTCCAGCCGCCGGGGCGCCATGGGGTGACCCGGGCCGAAGTCGTAAGCCGTCATCGCGGGGTCCCACACCACCGTCGTTGGGAGTGCGGACCGCGTAATGCTGGAAGCTGATATCCCAACTCTGGAGTTCACCCTGAACAGGCTACCGGAGGCTGAAAGGCCACATCGCCCGGTCAGGCCCGGGAATAGTGGTTTACTACTCAGGAAAGCTTGTTCAACCGAGGAAGAGCGCCATGTCCCAAAGCCAGTCGAGGTCCCAGAGCCCGGCCAACTGGCAGCCCACGCACCAGGACCGTCAGGGCCTCTGGATTTTCACCCGCGTCCGCGACTTCATCGACAACGTTGCAAACAGCTCACCGGCCCGTTTGGCCTTGGTCATTTTCGCATCCGTCATCGTGCTGTTCACCGGGTTGTTGTCGCTGCCCGCCGCCTCTGCTTCGGGGGAATCCACTCCGCTGCACCAAGCCTTGTTCACGGCGGTGTCCAGTGTTTGCGTGACCGGCCTGACCGTAGTTTCAACAGCTACGTACTGGTCCTTCTTCGGGCAATTGGTCATCCTGCTCGGCATCTTCGTGGGCGGCCTGGGTACCCTCACCTTGGCTTCGCTCCTGGCGCTGATGGTGAGCAAGCGGCTCGGAGTTCGCGGCAAACTCATCGCCCAGGAAGCGATGAACCACGCCGGCAGGCTTGGCGAAGTGGGTACCCTTCTCCGGATCGTGATCGTCACCTCGGTGGTCATCGAAGGCGCCCTGGCTTTGTCCCTGATTCCCCGTTTCCTGGTGTTGGGCGAGCCTTTCTGGGAGGCCGTGTGGCACGGAATCTTCTATGCCATCTCTTCCTTCAACAACGCGGGGTTCACCCCGCACTCGGACGGCGTAGTCCCCTACGAGACCGATCTCTGGATACTGGTCCCGCTGATGCTTGGCGTCTTCCTTGGAAGCCTGGGTTTCCCCGTGGTGATGGTGCTCCAACAAAACGGGCTCAACTGGAAGAAATGGAACCTCCACACCAAGCTCACCATCCAGGTATCCCTCATTTTGCTGGTTGCCGGTGCGCTGCTGTGGGGCCTCATGGAGTGGGATAACGTACGCACCATCGCCAACATGAACTTCGGCGACAAGGTGATCCACTCCATCTTTGCCTCTGTCATGACACGCTCCGGCGGTTTCAGCCTGGTGGACCAGAACCAGATGGAGCCCACCACCAAACTCCTGAGCGATGCCCTCATGTTCGCCGGCGGCGGTTCAGCCTCGACTGCCGGCGGCATCAAGGTAACCACCATCGCCGTCATGTTCCTTGCAATCATCGCCGAAGCCCGCGGCGATGCCGATGTGAAGGTGTACGGCCGCACCATCCCCCAAGGCACCATGCGGGTGGCCATCTCCGTGATCGTTGCCGGGGCCACCTTTGTTTCCGTGGCCGCGTTCCTGCTGCTCTCCATTAGCGGAGCGTCCCTGGATCGGGTACTTTTTGAAACCATCTCCGCCTTCGCCACTGTGGGCCTGAGCACCAACCTCAGTGGTGAGTTGCCGCCGTCGGGCGTCTACGTCCTGGCCATACTCATGTTCGCCGGCCGGGTGGGCACCGTAACCCTCGCTGCCGGTTTGGCCCTGCGCCAGCGCAGCCAGTTGTACCACTACCCGGAAGAGAGGCCAATCATTGGCTAAGACCACGGGGGCGGCAAACCGCCCCGCCCACAACGCCCCGGTGCTGGTCATCGGCCTTGGCCGCTTCGGGTCCGCCACTGCCGAGCAATTGGTCAAGCAGGGACGCGAAGTCCTCGCCATCGAGCGGGATCGCACCCTGGTCCAGAAATGGGCACCCGTCCTGACCCACGTGGTGGAGGCCGATGCCACCAATATTGATGCGCTGCGCCAACTCGGCGCACAGGAGTTTAGTTCGGCTGTGGTGGGCGTGGGGACATCGATCGAATCCTCCGTGCTGATCACGGTGAACCTGGTTGACCTGGGCATTGAACACCTCTGGGTTAAGGCCATCACGCCCTCGCACGGCAAAATTCTCACCCGAATCGGCGCCAACCACGTGATCTACCCGGAAGCCGACGCCGGGGTCCGCGCGGCACACCTGGTCTCCGGCCGGATGCTTGACTTCATCGAGTTCGACGACGACTTCGCGATCGTCAAGATGTACCCGCCCAAGGAAACCGTGGGCTTTACCCTCGACGAGTCCAAGGTCCGGTCAAAGTACGGCGTGACCATTGTGGGGGTGAAGTCCCCCGGCGAGGACTTCACGTACGCCCGCCCCGAAACCAAGGTGTCCAGCCACGACATGCTGATCGTCTCCGGCCATGTGGACTTGTTGGAACGGTTCGCGGCACGCCCCTAGGCGGCTCCCCGCGGCTGGCCGGAACCTTAGCTGAGCTGCTTCGTGATCTCCGCTGCCCGCGCGGCTGCCGCGCGGGCGCCGTCGGCAATGATCTTGGGAATCCCGGCGTCGTCAAAAACGGCGATGGCGCGCTCGGTGGTGCCGTTGGGACTGGTTACTCCCACACGGAGGGCAGTGGGGTCGGCACCTGGTTCTGCGAGCATGAAACCTGCTCCGGCCACGGTCTCCCGCGCCAACATCACGGACAGCTCAGGATCGAGCCCCAGCTCGGTCCCCGCTGCCGCCATCGCCTCGGCCAGGTAGAAGGCATAGGCAGGCCCTGAGCCGCTGATCGCGGACAACGCATCCACCTGGTCCTCGGGGACCTGCACTACCTTGCCGGCACCGGCCAAAGCGGTCTTCACCATGTCCAGCTGTTCAGGTGTGCAGTGAGTTCCGGGAGAGACAGAAATGACGCCGCGGCCCAACCGTGCCGGCGTATTGGGCATAGTCCTGATGACGGGCTGCCCCTCCGGCAACGCCGCTTCGAGCTGGGCGATGGAAACAGCGGCCGCGACACTGACCACGATGGTGTCCTTAGCCAGCGCCGGGCTGATCTCGCGGGCAAGGTCCGCAATCCCCACGGGCTTGACGCCGAGGATGACCATCCCCGCGCCCTTGGTAGCCAATTGGTTGTTATCCGGCTCCTCATCACCGGCGATCGCCATGACTCCGTGACGGTGGGCAAGCTCCTCCGCGCGGGCAGCCCGCCGGACAGTTGCGACGACGTCGGACGGGTCTTTCCCGGCGGCCAGCAGGCCGCCCAGGATAGCCTCGTTCATGGATCCACAGCCAAGGAATGCGATTCGGTTGCTCATTGGTCCATCATTGCAGTTCGCCAAGGATCGGGTCTAACGGTCTCCGGATCCCGGATTCCCAGCTTGTTCCCAAGGTTATTGCAGGGGACACCCATGCTTGGTCCCTAGCGTTGGTACTACCTCATTGAGGGTGCGAGTGATGAGGCGGGCATGGGGATGTCCGCCAGCAGCACCGGTGGCCGGGCGGGTTTTCCCCCATTTCCCGATTCGGCCGCCGGTGCTTTCGCTTTTTTAACCCGCCACTCGACGCGGGGCCGGGCCGACCCAGGAACGGGCGCGCCCCCTTACTGGTCTGCGCTGCCTCACTGGTCTGCGCTGCCTTACTGGTCTGCGCTGCCTTACTGGTCTGCGCTGCCTTACTGATCTGCGCTGCGCACCAGCGGCACGCTCAAGTGCTGCCGCGCGAAGCGCAAGGTCTCAGCCAGCATCTCCTCGCGTTCCCCGGCTACCTTCGCTTTTCGGGTGGAAATCTCCGCCACTACAACGCCGTCAAAACCGCTCGACGCCAAATGCTGCAGCGCGTCCGCGCACTGCTGGGTGCCGGTACCTGGAACCAGATGCTCATCTTTCCCCGACCCCGAACCATCCGTGAGGTGGACGTGCCGGAGTTTGCTGCCCAGCGACTTGATGGCTTCCAAACTGTTGGCCCCCGCTGTGGCGGCGTGCGAGAAGTCCCATGTGACATCGTCGTAATCCTGGCCCAACGGGTCCCAGTGCGGCAGGTAGGCCACGGCTTCCCGCCCGCGAACGCGCCACGGGTACATGTTCTCCACCGCGATGCGTACTTGGTATGTGTCCGCGAGTTCCTTGACGCCCTCAACGAAGTTTTCGGCGTAGTTGGATTGCCACCTGAACGGCGGGTGCGCCACCACGGTGTCGCACCCGACTTCCACGGCCATCTGGCAGGATTTTTCGATCTTGTTCCACGCCGTACCCCACACTTGTTGCGTCAGCAGCAAAGTGGGTGCGTGGATGGAGACAATCTCCTGATGGTATCGATGGCTAAGTTGAATAAGGGCCTTGGGGTTCTGGCTCACAGCATTGTTGGTGACCATCACCTCCACGCCCTCGTAGCCCAGGTCCTGGGCCACGGCAAAGGCATCGTGGACGCTGAGCGGGTAGACGGAGGCGCTGGACAGCGCCACAGGGATCTGGCGGTCATTCAGTTCGGGTTCGACGTCGTTACTCATCTCAGGAGACCAGCCCGCCTGCAGCAGGGGCTGGGATAGGGGCAAGGGGCGGGGTGTCTGCGGGGGCCGGAAAGTCGAGCGACTCGTGGCGGGATTGGTCGATATCCAATATCTTCTTGGCTTCCTTGGCTGCTTTCTTTTTGGACTTGTCCTTGCGTTTTCCAACGTGCGGGGCGGGGTCCAGCGCTTCTTCGAATACCAATTGATCCAGGCGGCGGAGGATCAAGCCCTCACGCAAAGCCCACGGGCAAATCTCCATCTTCGGGAACTCAAAGAGTTCCAAGGCCGCCTCGGCAACCAGTGCACCGGCCAAGAGCTGGTGGGCGCGGGCGTCCGAAACGCCCGGCAGATATAGCCTGTCCTCCACCCTCATCGCCGAGATCCGTTGCGCCCACAAGCCGAGGTCGGCTGCGTGCAACTCCCGCTTGACGTAGGGTCCAGCGGCACTGGGGGCAGCCCCGGCGATCCGGGCCAGGGAACGGAATGTTTTGGACGTCCCGGCCACCAGGTTTGCCCGTCCAACCTCCTGGAAGCTGCGGGCAACGGGCTTCAACGTAGAGCGGATGTAACGCCGAAGTTCCTTGACGCTCTTGGCCGTGGGCGGGTCATCCTGCAGCCAATCCCTGGTCAAACGGCTCGCACCTAGCGGAACAGAGGTGGCAAACTCAGGAAGCTCGTCGGTTCCGTACGCCATTTCGAAGGAGCCGCCGCCTATGTCGAGGTCCAGGATCGGACCGGCGCCCCAGCCGTACCAACGGCGGACTGCGAAGAAGGTCATGGACGCTTCTTCGCTTCCCGTCAGTTCCTGGAGCGTCACGGTGGTCTCGTGCTTTACCCGGGCCAGGACATCGGCGCCGTTGGTGGCCTCACGGATGGCTGATGTACAGAAAGCCAAGAGGTCCTGGGCTTTGTGGGCGGCCGCGAACTCCCACGCCTCCAACACGAACTCAATGAGCTCATGCTGGCCAGCATCGCTGATATTGCCGTCGCCGTCCAGGTATTGAACCAGCGAGAGTGGCCGTTTGTGCGAAGCGAACGGTACTGGGCGCGCGCCGGGGTGGGCGTCCACCAGCAGGAGGTGGACGGTGTTTGACCCGATGTCGAGAACGCCAAGACGCATTCTGCCATTATTCACCGATTCGAAGCCCGGGAAGTAACTTGCGGCCACGTTTCGCGCCTCCGGTGGCATAGCTGTGCAGGTCCGGGCGGTGGGGGCTGATGCTTGCGCGCCTATTCCGCAGGCTCTCCGGCGTCGTCTGCCCGTTTGAAGTCCCGGCGGATGTTCGCGATGCCCTCGGGGTCGATTTCGAACCCGTACTCGCTGCCCGGGTTGATGACCATGCCCAGCTCATTGCCAATGTTCCCAAGAATGGCCGAACCCAACGTACCCAGGACATGCGGGGCAGCCTCAAGGAACCTCTCGTCCACCCGGCTGGGGTGGCTGAAGACCGCCAGGACCGGCTGCCCGTCCGCGTTGGCAAGAACCAAGGGTTCCACAGAGGAATCCGGACCGTCCACAGCTTCGGAGCTCACCAGGTAGACCTCGTTGTTGAGGAAGGCAAGGATGACCTCCACGGGGTTCGCATCCGGCTGCTCGGCGGCGGCCAGCTTCAGCTCCAGTTCGTTCAGCGGCTGCGCGTCGTGCTGGCCGCCCCCTGTTGCCTCGGTGCCGCCTGCGGGCTCGTTTTCCGGTGAAACGGTCTGTTCAGTCATAGTCCTACTCGACCACGATGCCGGCCGGGACGCAATTCACGGGAACCGGCCCGCCAGCCTCTGGGACCGGGAAATCCTATTTCCGGGCCACGGCTTTCTTGGCCGGAGCCTTCCGGGTGGTGGTGCGCTTGACAGGCCCCTTGGCACGTTTTTCCGCCAAAAGTTCGACGGCGCGTTCCCGGGTCAGCTCCTCCAGCGAGGTGGAACGAGGCACGGTGATATTGGTGACGCCATCGGTGATGTAAGGACCGAAACGGCCTTCCTTGACCACGATGTTCTTCTCGGACACCGGATCAGGCCCAAACTCCGCGAGCGGTGGAACTGCGGCACGCGCGCCACGCTGTTTGGGCTGCGAATAGATCTCCAGCGCTTGTTCCAACGTGATGGTGAAGATCTCTTCTTCGGACCCGATGGAGCGTGAATCGGTGCCCTTCTTCAGGTAGGGACCAAAACGGCCGTTTTGAACCGTGATCGGGTTGCCATCCGCATCTTCGCCCAGGACGCGCGGCAAACTCATGAGCTGGAGCGCCTCGTCAAGGGTCACGGTGTCCACCGTCATGGACTTGAAGAGGGATCCCGTGCGCGGCTTGGCCTTGACGGGCTTCTTGGGCGGTTTGGGCTTGCCGTTCTTGTAATACTCCACCGGCTGGTTGGCCAACTGCTCTTCGGTCATCTCGGGGATGATCTCGGTGACGTAGGCTCCATACCGGCCGTTCTTGGCCACCACCGTGTGTCCTGTGTGCGGATCGGCACCCAAGACGCGCTCCTCCGGGGCAGCGGTCTCCATGAGTTCCTTGGCTTTAGCCGCTGTGAGCTCGTCCGGAGCCAGATCTTCGGGCACGTTGGCCCGGGCCGACTCCACTACCTCGCCGGTCTTCTCATCCAGGGTTGGAATAGAGCTTTCCAGGTAAGGACCGAACTTACCGACGCGCAGCGTGATGCCTTCCGCGATGGGCACGGAGTTAATCTCCCTGGCGTCGATTTCACCGAGGTTGTTCACGATGCTCAACAGGCCGGGGTCCGCGTCTTCGCCGTAATAGAAGTGCTTGAGCCATGCAGTTCCGGCTGCTTGGCCGTTGGCGATCTTATCCAGATCGCCTTCCATATCCGCCGTGAACTCATAATCCACGTAGTCCGTGAAGTGTTGCTCGAGCAAACGGATCACGGAGAAGGCGATCCAGCTGGGAACCAGGGCGGACCCTTGTTTCCGGACGTAACCGCGGTCTTGGATGGTGGAAATGGTTGAAGCGTAAGTGGATGGGCGTCCAATGCCGCGCTTTTCCAGCTCTGCGGTCAGAGATGCTTCCGTGTACCGAGGGGGCGGTGAGGTCTCGTGGCCCACGGCCAGGATTTCCGAGGCCGTCAGTTCATCATCTTTGGCGACGTTCGGCAGGCGCCGTGCTTCGTCGGAATCGTCATCCCCGCGGCTTTCGTCCTTGCCCTCTTCGTAAGCGGCCAAGAACCCCGGGAAAGTGATGACGGTGCCGGACGCGGAGAACTCGGCGTCGCGGCCATCCGCGGCGGTCGCACCGAGACGAATGGTGGCCGTGGAACCCTTGGCGTCTGCCATCTGGGAGGCGACCGTGCGCTTCCAAATGAGTTCGTAGAGCCGGAACTCGTCGCCGCTCAGCTGCTTGGCCACCTGTGCCGGGGTGCGGAAGGAGTCACCGGCGGGGCGGATGGCCTCGTGGGCTTCCTGCGCGTTTGCGGCTTTGTTGGCATAGACGCGGGGGCTCGTGGGGACGTACTCGGGCCCATAAAGCTCAGACGCCTGACGCCTCGCAGCCGTGACGGCTTCATTGCTCAGTGCTGACGAGTCAGTACGCATATAGGTGATGTAACCGTTTTCATACAGGCGCTGCGCTACCTGCATGGTGCTCTTGGACGAGAAGCGAAGCTTGCGCCCGGCCTCCTGTTGCAGCGTGGAGGTGGTGAACGGTGCTGCGGGGCGGCGGGTATACGGCTTGGTATCGACGGACCGGACGCGGAAATCCGAGTTCTCAAGGCCGGCAGCCAAGGACGTTGCCCGTTCCTCGTCGAGGTGTACGGCGTTCGATGAGGTGAGCTGGCCGTTGTCATTGAAGTCACGGCCGCTGGCAACTTTGGCGCCGTCCACGGCCGCAAGCTTGGCCTTGAAGGATCCAGAGTCCGCACCGAACTGCCCGGTCAGGTCCCAGTAGGAGGCTGCCCGGAAGGCCATGCGTTCACGTTCACGGTCCACCACCATGCGGGTGACCACGGACTGAACGCGTCCGGCAGAGAGGCCGCGGGCCACTTTTCGCCAGAGGACCGGGGAAATCTCGTAGCCGTAGAGCCGGTCAAGGATGCGCCGGGTCTCCTGGGCGTCCACCAGTGCGGTGTCGACGTCGCGAAGGTTGTCCATGGCGCGGTGGATTGCTTCCTTGGTGATTTCACCGAAGGTCATCCGGTACACCGGAACCTTGGGCTTCAAAACCTCCAGCAGGTGCCACGCAATGGCTTCACCTTCGCGGTCCCCATCGGTTGCGAGGTAGAGCGCGTCGGCGTCTTTGAGTTGGGCCTTGAGTTCGGCGACCTTTTTCTTCTTGTCCGGCGAGACAACGTAGTAAGGCTTGAAGTCGTTTTCGACATCGACGGCGAACTTGCCCAGCGAGGTCTTCTTCAGTTCTGCAGGAAGGTCCGAGGGTTGGGGAAGGTCCCGGATGTGGCCGATCGAGGCCTCGACAATGAAGCCCTCACCAAGGTACTTGGCGATGGTCTTACTCTTGGCGGGAGACTCCACGATCACGAGTTTCTTGCCGGTTTTTGCCTTGCTGGGCACGGTGCTCCTACAGAAAAAATGTGTGATTGGGCTGGTGCCCATACTGGCCTAGTTCACCATAGATTGCAGAATCCTGCGTTTTCGGCCGGGAACCAGGAGGGTCTTTCAGAGGTCCATCCGGGCAGTTATTGCCCCGGTGCCACGCGGTCATCCGGGATCATCGACCACAGGGTGGCCATGCGCTCGGCGCCCTCAGGTATACGACTGGGATCCTCAAGTTCGTACTCGCGCAAGACCTCACGAATGCGTTCCGAAAGCTCCTTGCGCTGCGCTTTGGTAAGGTACAGCAAATTGCTCGCCAAGACCACCGCCGCCGCTTCCTCGGCCGCTTGTCCCTTTTGCTTACGTTCCCCGCGGGCCTTGGCAAATGCGGATGCCCGACGGCGGAACGCGTCGAGCTCGAGGTCCACAACTGCAATTTCCGGGCTGGCTATGCTGCCTCCCGAAATAGTGAAATCGGTGCCGGCAGCTCTCCAGCGGCGTTCCCGGGCATCACCGGAATTTTCGGCCGGCGCCACGATACCCCACTTCTGGAGTGCACGGAGGTGATAGCTCATGGCGCTGGGGGTGAGTCCCGTCCTCGCTGCCAGTTCCGTGGCGGTATGGCTCACCTGTGTGGCGTAGAGCTCCGAGATCACCTCGAGGCGGGCAGCGTGGGCCAAGGCGCGGATAGCTTTTGGATCAGTGATCTCAACCGTCTTCTCGGCGCGCTTGCCCCGAGGCACCTCGTGGTCCGGCTGGGATGCTGGGTTGTTGGCTATCACTCCCTCAGTGTAGTCAGCGTCACACCGAAGGAGGCGGGTACCTACCGGCAGCGGCGGTGCGTTGCCGGTCATGCCGTGGCCTGAGTCGCGGTGGCCTGAGTCGCGGTGACCTGAGTAGGGGTGACCTGACTCGCCTGATCTGTGTCGGGGAGCAGGAAGCCCTCCAGGACCAGGTTGGTGACGTCCTGCAACAGGCGGTCCCGGAAGCCTTGCTCGTCGAAGTCCTCCGCACCTCCCAGAAGCGCTACCAAGGCCGAGATGATCTGGCCAACGGTGAGCTGACCATCACATGCGGAGACAAATCCGGCGAGTTCGGTGCTGAGCAGGTTGGTCCGGCGCAGGCCGGCGCCTTGGCGCAAAAGGATGACTCCTGGATGCTCCGCCCCGGGCCGTTGATGGCGTTCCTCGGTGACGTCCTCGGCAACCAGCAGATGAGCTTCCGCCAAGACGTTGGCCGCCACCCAATCCGCACGGTGCACAGCTGCTCGAAGATGCGGGCCCACCGGCTGCTCGATCGGATGCGTAATTTCTTCAAAGCGATCAAGGATGGGGACGGAGGACCGGGACGGCCTGCGCAGAAAGATCATGCCGAACCCGATGCCCTGGACACTCCTGGAGGCGAAGTCGTCAAGGTAGGCCGCGTACGACGCCTTATAGTGGCCGTCGTCGCGGTTTTGGGAGGCATCCTGCAACCACGTCTCCGCGTATTGTTCAGGCCCTACCTGCTCCCGTTGGATAAACCAAGCATCCTGGCCGGAGTCCCTTACCCAGTCGGTGGGACGGTCCATCCATCGGTTGCCCGAGGGGATCTCCCAGTTGCCCAGCATCTGGGCGATCCCACCAGGTTCAAGTACGTGGGCCAATGACGTCACAAGGGCAGCCACGATTCCGTCCCCTGCAAGCCCGCCGTCCCGGTACGTGAATTGGTCAGCAACTGATTCGCCGCCCGTACGTGGCGTGATGACAAAAGGAGGGTTGGAGACGACGAGCCCGAAGTGTTCCCCCGCCACTGGTTCCAGAAGAGATCCACGGCGAAGCGTGACACGCCTGTCCAGATGATCCGGATCCAAGCCCAGTTCCCGAGCGTTCAACAACAGGTTGAAGCGCGTGAAAGCAAGGGCCCTCTCCGAGATGTCTGTGGCTGTGACATGTTCGCAGTGATGCAGCAAGTGGAACGTTTGGATGCCGCACCCAGTGCCGACATCCAGTGCGCGCTTGACGTTTTCCCTGATGGTGGCCTGCACGAGGGTGGTGGACGCACGCCCGATCCCCAAGACGTGGTCGTGCCGGAGCACACCCGGTTGCTGATGCGCGGCAAGATCGCTGGCTACCCAGAGATTCGCTCCCCCGCTCCCATCCGAATTGGCGTCCCAGCCATAGGGGCGAAGATCTACCTTGGCGCGCACGATCCCCGAATCCACTGTCGCAAGGCCCAAATCCGCCAGCCCTCGCGTAAGCACGCCCGGGAGCGCAGCATCAACGTCTGCCTCGGATTGAGGGACTGCCAGCAGCCACAACCCCACCAACACCGCGAGGGCGCGGACGGCCGGGTCCTCCGACGTTGAGCGCCGTTCCGTCACCACCAGAGCGGGGACCAATTGATCCCGGCTGAGCGCCTCCGAGGCCGATTCTCCGAGGAACTCGGCGACGCCATCCACCGTGTAAGAAAGGGTGCGAAGGTCCGAAGCCAGAGCGGCCAGAAGGCCCGGCTGGTCGCTGCGGGGGGCATCGGGAGTATTGCCTGAAGTAAACGAGGTGGCTGCGTCAATCACCCTGCAAGTCTAGGGCGGGTACGCCGTGCCCCGGCTCCCGGCCATGGCGTATGTGGACAAAGGACCAGATCCAAAACCGGTAGCGTTAACACATGCTCAAATTCTCCTTGTCCCGGCGGCGCATCGGCCTTGTCGGCATAGCTGCGGCCACCGTGCTGGCTGCCAGCGCGTGCCAAGCACCGGCCACGATCGAAAAGGCCGACGTTGCTGCCTGGAGGGCAAAGGTTCTCCCCACCGTGAGCGGCACCGTAGTAGAGGACGCCGGGAAGATCCTGAACAGGGAACCCTTGACTAAAAAATCTGCCCGCATCCCGGCAGGGACCTACACGTTCACCATGATCTGCGACGGCGGCGGCAAAGCCTTTTTCGCTATTTCGGCAGGCAGCAGCAAAATCGCAGACGCGACCGCGGCCTGCAACGCGAACTCCGACGTTGTGAAAATCAAAGTCCCCAGTGCCTCGGCGCTCACCATTTCGACAACCAGCGTGGACGTGCCGCAAATCTTCGGGTATCGCCTTGTCCCGGCAGCCGGCTAAAGCCGCTTAGCCTTTATGGCAGAGCTGACGCGGGCGTAAAGTCGGTGCATGGGCAGCAACGCAGCTCGCTCGGTAACCATTCAGCGCCTGGTGCGGGCCGCCGTCGGACTCTTAATCGTGGCGTCCATGGTCAGTGCCTGCGAGTATGCCTACGACGAGTCCGGTGGCCCAGGAGCAGCCGTGAGCACTGCTGCTGTTAGCCCTACCGTTCCACCCGACCCGACGCAGGAACAAGCAGTCACCGGTGAAGACTTGGACGCATGGGCTCGGGCCGCGCTGCCGGAATCCCAAGGACAATCGTTCTACGCCAGCAGCGGGTATGTGAACGCCGGGGAATCGGCGTCGGGGCAAACCGTTTCACTGCCTGCGGGCACCTATGCGGTCACCATGGCTTGCCGCGCTACCCGCAGGGTGTCCTTTACTGTCAAGGCCGGTGACTCCACGCTGTTGAACCTCACCTTGAGCTGCGCCTCTGCGAGGGTCAGCGTTGTCCAGGTGGTTAAAGACGGCGTACTTTCGATCACAGTCGCCTCGAAATTCGAGGCGAATTTTGCTTACCGGGTGAGCCGGCTCTAACCGGCCACTTCGACAGCTTTGCAGCCCTCCGGGCAACGAAGAGTTTCCGGACTCGAGGCACAGTCGCCGCAGTACAGGGTCAGGGTCCGGCAACTGGGATTTGAGCAGTTCTCGAACTTGTTGGTCGGCGCCGAGCAACGGACGCACTCCCCGATGGTCTTGGCTTCCTCGCTGAACTCGACATGCATGCGCTTGTCGAAAACGTAGAGCGATCCTTCCCACAGGCCCTTGTCCTTGAACGTCTCGCCATAACGGACGATGCCGCCGTCGAGCTGGTACACCTCTTTGAAGCCGCGATTCACCATCAGGCTTGAAAGTACCTCGCATCGGATCCCGCCGGTGCAGTACGTCACCACGGGCTTGTCCTTCAGGGCGTCGTACTTTCCGGAATCCAGCTCCTTGATGAAATCGTGGGTCGTCTCCACGTCCGGCACTATGGCGTCCTTGAACTTGCCTATTTGGGCCTCGAACGCGTTCCGGCCGTCGAAAAACACCACGTCCTCGCCACCGGACTTTTTTGCTTCCACGAGTGCGTGAAGTTCCTCGGGCTGCAGATGGGTGCCGCCGCCGACGACGCCGTTCTGGTCCACTTTCAGTTCTCCGGGGGCTCCGAACGAGACGATCTCGTCCCGCACTTTGACGCTAAGCCGCGGGAAGTCAGCCGCGCCTCCCTCGGACCACTTGAAGTCGATGTCATGGAAGCCTTTGTACTCCCGCGTCGTCTTGACGTACTGCTTCATGTCCTCCAGACGGCCGCCGACCGTAGCATTAATGCCGTCTTTCGAAATGAGGATGCGGCCCCTCAGTCCCAATTTCTCGCACAGGGCACGCTGCCACAGACGCACAGCGTCCGGGTCGGCGATCGGGGTAAAGCCGTAGAAGAGAACAATCCTGTTTAAAGCCACTATCCAAGGGTACTGGGTGGGCCAAAATCGGCGGCTTCCACGGACTGGTTCCCCAGGCCCCGGGAGGCCGTCAAAAGAAGAAGTCACAATTGCATAAGCAACACTCACTCCGATGACAACGCTCTGTTGATTCCCGGAACGCTGGCATAGTCTCTCTACATGAATCCAGATGCCTTGGTTGAAGACATTGCGCACCTCTTGCAAGTGTGGGTGGCCGGCTGGTCCGGGTGCCGGGGTTACGAAACACGCGCGGAGGGACGCTTCACTGCGGCACTGCGGGCCGACAAAACCGGCGACTGGGAGTACTTCGCCCACGATCCTTCCGATGAAGAATTCGCGGCGTTGGCAACCACGACCGCTGAAGCGAAGAACCGGATACTGACCGTCCTCACCAACGACGTTCAACGCTACAAATACCTGGCCGGGCTTCACGGCCTCAAGGTCACCTCAGCCTCCCAAACGATGATGATCGTGGACATGCAAACCCAGGACGCCGAGGACCCCTGGCTGCCGGACGACGACCTGCAACTGGCCACCTCGGAGGCCAAAGGCGTCCACCACGCAGTGGTCCATGCGGGTGAGCAAGTCGCCGCCAGCGGACGAGTCTTCGTGGTCAATGGAACCGCAGTCTTCGACAAGATCGTCACCGAGCCTGCCTTCCAGCGGCGCGGGCTGGGAACCTTCATCATGAAGGCGCTCGCAGCACAGGCGTATGCGAACGACGTCGAAAACGGGCTCCTCCTCGCCTCCTTGGACGGCCAAAAGCTCTACTCCCACCTGGGTTGGGACGTTGTTTGCCACGTGCTGATGATGTCTGCCGGCACTGATGAGGATTCTGACCTTTCGGGCGCGTAGCCGGTAGCACGCGTGGCCGGTAGGCCCGCAGCCGATAGCGAGTCAGGAGCGCCCGGCGAACGGGTGACTGCCGCCGTCGGCATGGGTTGCCACCGCACAGTGACAGAATGATTCGGTGGCTGCACCTCATTCCCTGATCTCCTTGCTGGGCCGGACCCCGGACCCCGAACAGTTGCGCCATGTCCACACCATTCCGGCCAGGAAGGCCGTGAACGAACCTTGGCCGGGTTGGGTCCACCCCGACGTCGTGGGTTCCTACCAGTCCTTGGGCATCCATGAGCCCTACCGGCACCAGATCCAAGCAGCCGAACTCGCCCATTCCGGTCAACACGTAGTGATCGCCACCGGTACGGCTTCCGGAAAGTCCCTCGCGTACCAACTGCCGGCGCTGGACGCGATCCACCGGTCCGAATTGCGCGTGCTCGCCGATCCGGGGAAGATCCACGACGACGGTGCTGTGACGCTGTACCTCTCCCCTACGAAAGCCTTGGCGGCGGACCAATTGGCCGCGATCCGCGCGTTGAAGTTGCCGACCGTTCGCGCAGAGACTTACGACGGCGACACGGACCCCGCGTCCCGGCGCTGGATTCGTGACCACGCCAATTTCATCCTGGCCAATCCCGACATGCTGCATTTTGGCATCCTTCCCAACCACACCTGGTGGGCACGGTTCTTCCGGCGACTCCGATACGTGATCGTGGACGAGGCACACAGCTACCGAGGAGTTTTCGGCTCCCACGTAGCCAACTTGATGAGGCGGCTCCGCCGGATTTGTGCGTACTACGGGGCTGGCTCGTCCTTCCCTGAGCCCGTATTCATCGCAGCCTCGGCTACGGCCTCCGAGCCCGGTGTTTCCTTCGGCCGCTTGATCGGCGCACCGGTCCGGGAAGTATCGGAGGACTGCTCGCCGCACGGGTCCACCACCGTAGCTTTCTGGGAGCCCGCGCTTACGGAGGTCAAAGGCGAGAATGACGCCAAGCAACGCAGGACGGCAGTGGCAGAAACCGCAGACATCCTTGCCAACCTCGTTTCCTCCCGGGTGAGGACCATTGCGTTCATCAAGTCCAGGCGTGGTGCAGAATCGATAGCGTCCATCACCAAGAGATTGTTGGACGAGGTGGATCCGAGCCTGCCCGGCCGGGTGGCCGCTTACCGTTCCGGCTACCTCCCCGAAGAGCGGCGCGCGTTGGAACAGGCTTTGAGGTCCGGGCAGCTTTTGGGAGTGTCCAGTACCTCGGCCTTGGAACTCGGAATCGACATCTCGGGGCTTGATGCCGTCTTGATTGCCGGTTGGCCGGGCACGCGGGCCTCGTTGTTCCAACAGATCGGACGCGCGGGCCGGGCAGGACAAGATGCCATCGCTGCTTTTGTTGCCAGCGACGATCCCTTGGATACGTACTTGGTAAACCATCCCGAGGCCGTGTTTGACGTCTCGGTGGAGGCCACGGTTTTCGATCCTGGGAATCCTTATGTCTTGGGGCCGCACCTGTGTGCAGCCGCGGCCGAGCTGCCCATCGGTCACGCAGAGCTCAGCCTCTTCGGTCCGTCGGCGGAGGGTCTCCTTGATCGCCTCGTGGACCAGGGGTATTTGCGGAAGCGCCCGGCTGGATGGTTTTGGACCCACCCGGAGAGCGCCGCCGGCATGGTGAACCTCAGGGCCGACGGCGGCGGACCCGTAAGCATCGTGGATGCGGAAACGGGTTCTTTGTTGGGGACGATGGATTCGCCGCAAACCCACTACCAGGCCCACACCGGGGCCATCTACGTCCACCAGGGCGAGAGCTACCTTGTAGAGGAACTCAACGAGGCTGACCACTGTGTCATGGTCAGGCGCGTGAACCCCGACTTCTACACGACGGCACGGGACGTGACCCAGATAGAGGTCCTCGAAACATCCCGATCGGCACAGTGGGGCGACATCACGGTGCATTTCGGTGATGTGAAAGTGACGACGCAAGTGGTTTCCTTTCAACGTAAAGCCCTCATTTCCAATGAGATCCTGGGTGAAGAGCCCTTGGATCTTGGCGCCCGTGACCTTTTCACGAAAGCGGTCTGGTTCGTGGTGGAGAACCGTTCCCTGCACGCTGCAGGCCTTGTGGAGGCACAGTTCCCCGGGGCGCTGCACGCTGCCGAGCACGCCGCAATCGGGCTTCTGCCCCTGGTGGCGTCCAGTGACCGCTGGGACATTGGTGGTGTTTCCACGGCTTTGCATGCCGACACGGGAGTGCCGACGATCTTTGTCTACGACGGCCACCCCGGTGGGGCCGGGTTTGCCGAGCGCGGCTTCGAAAAGGCGAAGACATGGCTAACCGCTACCAAAGACGCGATTAAAGCCTGCGAGTGTGAAGCCGGCTGCCCGTCCTGCGTCCAATCCCCCAAGTGCGGAAACAAGAATAATCCGCTGGACAAGGCAGCCGCCATCACCCTCCTGGATGTCCTGCTCCGGGATGCCAGCTGATCGGAGGCCGTGTAGGTCTAGGGCGGAGGTCCTGCGCGTGCGCGTCCAGTTGCCGGACCCCACAGGAACGATGGCTGGGCGAGTTCTGTCACCACGTCCACCACCTCCTTCCCCGCCACTGAGCACGATGAGAGCTTTGCGCCTTCGTGCTCAGCGACATCCGCGGCGACACTACACGGTTCCCCCGGTGCGAGCCCGCGGGCAGCATCGGCCGCCGCTAGTGCCGCGAGGTCGGCAGCAGACTCCGCCCGGGCTGTCATCACCCCTGCTTGGGCAAGCATCAACAACCCGGCTGTCAGCACCAACACCACCATCCCCAGGACCAAGGCCAGCACAGTTCCCGAGCCACGATCGCCGTGGTCCTGGGCCGCCCCGGCTCTCCGACATGTCATGGGATGGCTGACTCTGCCTTGGCCGAAGCTGCGGCAGTCAAGGTCCACGGGATGATTGGCCCCAATGCACCTCCCACCCGCGCCGAGGCCCTGACCGTCACCCAGCCGGCGTCGTTGGCCACCGCTAAATTCGCACTTTCGCCCGCAAGACGACGAACGGTACCTTCTACTGCCGTGGAGCTGTCACCGCGGGCGGAAGCCCGCGCTCCTGCCCTCACGGCTTCCTCCAGCCGCAGTTGCGTAATGCCCGCAGCTCCACCTGCCAAAAGGAAGGACAACAGCAACACCACCGCGGGCAACGCGACCGCAAACTCCGCTGTGACCGCGCCGAGCTCCTTGGCCGAAATGAGCTGTTGTGCCGGGACCGGCGTCCGGACCGGGCACAACCGTGGCGTCACACCGTCCCCGCTGCTTGCGGCTACCACTGGAATCATGGCAAAGAAAGTGCGGTGCGAACCAGGT
The DNA here is from genome assembly GCF_046535135.1 of Arthrobacter sp. SIMBA_036. Lineage (NCBI taxonomy): Bacteria > Bacillati > Actinomycetota > Actinomycetes > Micrococcales > Micrococcaceae > Arthrobacter > Arthrobacter sp. SIMBA_036. The sequence goes on along the minus strand of NZ_JAWRXG010000010.1, from coordinate 25,836 downwards.
TCAGCAGGAAACCACGAACTTCCTCGCTCCGAAGGATGACCACCAAGAGGCCCGCAAATCCAACTGCCGCGAGGGTGGCGATGGCATATTCCGCCGTGGCCATGCCCGCTTCGCCGCACAACAGGTGGCCCCGACGTGGGGCACTCCACGGAGCGAGTACCCTACGAACGGCTGTCAGCTTAGGGATTCTCCGGTGGCCTCCGCCCGCAGCGTGACGCCGGCCGCTGATCCGGCCGAAGAGAATCCTCGATGTGGCGAATAGGATCTTTGCCGAGATTTTCATGGGTTTCCTTTCGTGGTTCTTTCAGTGGTTAGCTCAGGCTTTGTTTTCACGAACTGACTCTCAGTTGCTCGCAGGCTCAACTCTTCCTTTGCTTGCTCATCGTTCACAGAGCCGGCTTTCCGCAAGTGGATAACTGCTGAGATTCGTCGGATGTGGAGGGAAGGAAGAGCGCCTTACTCCGCTCAAGCCGGGGGCAGCATGGCAATCAAGACCGGAACGATGCCCAGGCAGATAAAGGCAGGCAAGGAGCACAAGCCCAAAGGAACCACTAGCTTCACGCCTAGCGCCGCAGCCCGTTTCTCGGCAGCCCGAAACTGCTCACGGCGTTCCCTTGCCGCTTGCGCATACAGGAGTGAGGCGGAAGGTGCCCCTGTGAGCGCCGCAAAAGCCAGGGCATCTTTGAGGCGGGAAACTTCAGGCGTTGGCTGTGTGGGCGTTCGCCAAGCTGTCTCCCAGTCGGCTCCGATGGCGAGGGCTGCTACAACGGGACGCAGCGATCGGCTGACAGGGGGCGAAGCGCACTTGGCCACCAGTTCCAGTGCCCGGCCGATACCCGCGCCGGCGTCGAGCATCGACGCCACGAGTTCCAGCATCATCGCAACATCACTAAGGCCGTCCAAGTCACTAAGGCCGTCGAGGGAAACGTCCAACTCGAGAAGGGCTGCGGAACTGCCCAAACCGGGCGTGCCTTGCCGGGCGGACGGACCACCGGAGCGGGCAATCAACTGCCTTCGAACATGCGACGGCGATGCGAACCACAGGAACGCGGCAACTGCCAAGAGTGCCACCATCGCCGCGGGCAGAAGCATCATGCCGACCCCTGGGCTGCAGATGCCACCAACCGAGTGGACCACACCCGGCCGGCCACAGTCAGCACAAGCCCTGCTGCAAGTGTGGCTGCTCCGAAGATGTTGCCGAGCAGGATTCCCAGAGGGTCCACTCCCAAGGCCATCCCCAGCACCAGTCCCACGACCGGTAGCCATGAGAGCAAGCGCACCGTGGCCTTGGGGCCTGCGAGCGCCGTTTGGCGGGCTGCTTCGGAATCTTCTTCGGCTTCAAGCTGGGCGGCAAACCGTGTCAGCAGGCCGGCGAGTGGGCAACCACTTGTTTCGGCGATATCGAGGCAGGCTACAAGCTCCATCCAAACTCTTCGTTCAAGGCTTCTTCTCCGGGGGTAACCCTTGGCTGCAGCCGCGCGGATCGCTTGGGCCGGAGAGCTTCCCACAGTTGCCGCTGCCCTTGCCGCGGCAAGTACTTTCAATGCTGTCGGGGACAACGCGGCCCTGCTGCAATGCACCTGGTGGTGGTCCTCTTCCGGAGAGGAAGCGTGGACCACCCATAGTTCCTCCCAAAGCCTCGACGATCCACGCCCACCCCGCAGCAAGGCGGCTAATTGTTGAACCAAAACCACCAGGGACAGGGGCTGCGGCGCGCCTGCCGAGAAACGGAGTCGTCGCACCATCCGGATGAAACCTGCCGCTCGTCCACGTTGTGGGAAGTCGACTCCGCGGCTGGCGCTGATATGCCGGAGGTCGATCCGGGGACGGCGGAGCTGCAGCCATGCGGTGAGCGCTACCAGAAGGATTGTTGCTGTCACGGTGCCGCGCCGTCGCCATGGGCCGGGTGCGTTCCACGAGGGGCTCCTTGGGGGAGGTGGAAATCATCGTGAGGCTTATCCAAGGAAAGCCTGGCCGCGAGAACCTCCCACGCGGCTTCGCGAGTGAATCCGTGGGAGCCCCACCGTAGTGCCGCGACCACCGTTTGTTCGCCAGCGGAATCCACGAGAACACCGATCGACGTGATTTTCCGTCCGGACTGTGTCCGATCCACATGAATGACGACCTCCAAGGCACTGGCCACTTGTAGCCGTACTGCTTCAGCATTGAGGCCGGCAAGTGCTCCGAGGGCCACCAGCCGCGCCGGGACCGCTTCAGCAGTGTTGGCATGGATAGTCCCGCCACCACCGGTGTGTCCGGTGTTCAGTGCCGTCAGCAATTCCCGAACTTCCGCGCCTCGACATTCGCCGACTATCAGCCTGTCCGGGCGCATGCGCAAGGCCTGACGGACCAGGTCTCCGAGGTCCAGGGCGCCTCCGCCCTCGAGGTTCCCGTGGCGGGACTCAAGCGTCACCACGTGCGGATGGACGGGGTTAAGTTCTGCGGCATCTTCGATCAGCACGAGCCGCTCGGCCGGGTGGCTCAACCCCAGCATCGTCGATAGCAAGGTGGTCTTTCCGGAGCCGGTTGCACCCGAAATCAGGAAGCTGAGCCTACGGTCAACGATCGCTCGAAGCACAGTTTCAACTTCCTCCGTGAACATGCCCAGCTCCCGCAATTCGGCCAAAGTGAAGACTTCCTCCCGCCGGATTCGGACGGAGAGCAGAGTCCCTGCCGTGGAAATGGGTGGGAGGACGGCATGGACCCGGTATCCGCCCGCGAGCCGTACGTCCACGCAAGGGGAGCCATCGTCCAAGCGACGTCCACCTGCGGCGACCAGGCGGGCAGCAAGAGCCCTGACTTGGTGTTCGTTGTCGAAGCGGATGGATGCCCGTTCCAAGCCATGGCCACGATCCAGCCACACAGAGTCCGGCCCATTCACGAAGATGTCCGTGACCGACCGATCTTGGGCGACCTGCTGCAAGGGTCCCAAGCCGTTCAACTCGGCGTTGATGGACTCCGCAGCTTCCAAGGCACCAGCCGTTCCCAGCAATCTGCCGCTGGCTTGGACCGCGGCGGCGACCACTGATGGCGTCACAGGTCCAGCGCCAGCGAGGATCGACTCCCGCACGGTCTCAAGTAGGCCTGCATCAATCCGGAGGCCCGGTAGGCGACGATCCACTCTCCCCGCGCCCCGACGCCAGTCACTCGGTTCAAGGAGTGCCCGGCCCGCGCGGCGCGGGTTCACTGTGGGACTCACTGCCTTGTACCCTTCAATTCAAGTACGTCCTGAACAAAGCGATTCACCTGTTTACGCCGGCCCAACTCCAAGAGGCGTCCCAACTCTGTTCCGGCCGCGACGCCCCGCACCTCGGGCAGGAGCCCCGACAGCGGTAGCCCCAGGGATTCCGCTATCAGCGGGGCGTCCACGGCCGAAGTGCCAGAGCCACGGACAATCAGCCCGGTATCGACCGGCGGAAGATCGCTCAGGAGGCGAGCCGTGGCAACTGCGGATTTGAGCTGGGGGGTGGACAGAATCAGCATCCTGTCGCATTCCCACGCGAGCGCCATCAGCCCCTCTCCGCTGCGTCCTACATCCACGAGGATCAGTTCGAAACTTCTCCTGGCAGCATCAAGGACGGCGGCCACAGCGCTGGCATCAGCGGTGGTAACGGCTTCGCGCTTTCCCGGCCATGACAGGTAGGCGAATCCTCCGGAGACCGGCAGCGAATCCCGGAACTGGGTGGGATCGAGGCTCCCCCGCGTTTCAAAGAAGTCCGGCCACCGGAGTCCGGGAACGTCCTCCGTGGTGATTGCCAGCTCAATACCTCCGCCCCAAGGGTCCCCGTCGATCAGCAACGTGCTGATTCCTTCTCCAGCGGCACCCTGGGCCAGCCAGATTGCAGCCGTGGTTGCTCCTACCCCGCCGCTACCGCCAATAAGTCCGAGGACCTCCCCTCCGGGTTCGGGGGCGCCAGACATGCTGAGGTGTTCGGCCAGCCACGCTGCAGCTTCCGGGAGAACAGCTACTCTCTCAGCCCCCAAGGCGGTGGCCAGCCGCCAAAGCCCGTCCCCCTCCGAAGCCCTGCCAATCAGCGCGGCCGGGGCCCTGCGTCGTGGGGGAATCTCGCGGATGTCGCTGCCCACCAAGACGACATCAGCGTTATCCCATTCGCGCATGGCAGCTGCCACGTCGGGTGCTGTTCGCAGGCTCCCACCAGCGGCCGCCACAACACGTTCAACCTCTCCCCGCAGATACGGGTCAGCAGTGACCAGGAGTATCTCCGCGTTGCCAGGCGGTGGCCATGACCCGGCCGTGTCCTCTATTGCGGGGTGGTTGCCGGATGGGAAGTGCCGAAGTTCTCGCCTGCTCATGCAGCTACTCTGTCCAAGCCCACGGATGTTGGTAAGTGCCGGCCGGCGCTATGTGCATAAACAGCGTGTCCGGGCTCTTGTTGAGGGAAGGTGGTCCGTCCCCCACCGGGGCACCGCCGGGTGAGCTAGCGGGTGGTCCCCGCTGGCTCGCCCTGCTGCCTGGTCTCGGGCCAAAAAACCCCCATCAACAAGGCAGAATGGAACGCATGTATCTGCTGCTCGCTCCCCACCCTGAAGGGGCAGCCATACAAAGGATCTCCCCCGCCGGGACAGCCACGAATGACGCTCGCGTGGTCACGCTGGGTGAGTTGGCCGGCGTCGTACGTGAATACGAGAACCAACGTCCGCGCTGGGTCTGGCACCGCGCGCAGGACTGGTACCCCGGGCTTGTGGCCGAGGGCGTTGAGCTCGAGCGTTGCCACGACCTGACCCTCTGCGGAGCCATCCTGGCGAACTCGGAATTCACTGCCCATACCGACTATCCACGCCAGGCCGCGCATGCGAGGTTCGACGAGGATATTGTTCCCGCACGGGCCTTGCAACCACCTGCCGTCCCGTCAGAGCAGGGAGCCCTCTTCGAGGAAATCACCCCTTCCCGCCCAACCCTCGGATTGGCGGAACTGAGGGAAGAGTTCGCGGCCCAGCAGCGGGCGGTGGCACAGGTGACAAACGAGGGCCAACGCCGTCAACGCCTGCAGCTATTGCTCGCAGCAGAATCGGCGGGCGGCATGATCGCCGTCGAAATGCAGCACACCGGTGTCCCGTGGCATGAGGACGCGCACCGGCAGATACTTGCGGACGTCCTCGGGCAGCGTCCGCATCCCGGCCACAGGCCACCCGCCTTGGAAGAGCTGTGCAGGGAGTTACGGATCATCCTGAACTCCCCGGCGCTGAACCCGGACTCGCCCCAAGAGCTCATGCGGGCGCTGCATCGGAACGGCATCGAGGTTAAGAGCACCCGGAAATGGGAGCTCCAGGAATCGAACCATCCTGCCATCGCCCCGCTGCTGGCCTACAAGAAGCTCTCCCGCCTGCACACAGCAAACGGGTGGGCGTGGTTGGACGCATGGGTGCACGACGGCCGCTTCCACCCCGAGTACGTGGTGGGCGGCGTCGTCTCTGGCCGCTGGGCCTCCCGCGGCGGCGGGGCCCTCCAGATTCCTCGCAACATCAGGTCGGCGGTGCGGGCCGATCCGGGCCATAAGCTCATCGTTGCCGATGCCTCGCAGCTCGAACCGCGCGTGCTGGTGGCTTTGGCCCAAGACACCAAAATGGCCGAAGCTGCCCGGGACAAGGATCTCTATGCCGGCATCGCCGCCCAAGGTTTTGGTGGCGACCGGGCGAAGGCAAAGGTGGCACTCCTCGGCGCCGTCTACGGCGCCACAACCGGCGAATCCGGCAGGCTCATGCCACAGCTGACGCGCACTTATCCCCGGGCCGTGGCTTTCGTCGAGGAGGCGGCGCGGGAGGGCGAAGTTGGGCGGACTGTCACCACGCGTCTCGGTCGGAGCAGCCCGGCGCCGTCGAAGGGTTGGTTCCTCAGCCAGCAATCCACCACAGCGGAGGAGCAACGGCGCGCGGACAACCTCGCGCGGTCCCGCGGAAGGTTCACCCGAAACTTCGTAGTTCAAGGCTCGGCCGCCGAATGGGCAGCGTGCTGGTTGGCAGAATTACGACGGCGGCTGCGCGCCCTGCGTGCCGACGGCCGCCATGCAGAGCTCGTCTTCTTCCTGCACGACGAAGTAATGGTGCACGCCAGGGAGGACACGGTTGACGCCTGCATCAGTGCGATCGAGGAGGCCGCCGTCGCAGCCAAGGAACTCATGTTCGGCCCGATTCCGGTCGAGTTTCCGGTGAGCATCGCCGTCGTCGACTCTTATGACAAGGCTAAGTAGCCTCCCAGCTACAGGGAGATCTCGTGCGTTCGGTCCTTATCCCACGGAACGGTCCATCCAAGTTCCTCGAACAGTCCGCTGAGCACCATCCCAGTGAAACCCCACACCAGGAGGCCATTGATGGTGAATGCCGGGCTGCTGAAAGTCCGCCCGAACCGCGAAATGGTTGCTGTGACCCTGTTGGCAGGATCGAGCAGGTCCCGCACGGGCACGCGGAACACCTGGGCAGATTCGGCGTAATCCACAACACGGACGGGTGAGGGCGAGTCCCACCACGCCAACACCGGAGTGACCCGGAAATTGCTGCGGACGAGCCCCAGTTCAGGGATCACACCCAACACCCTCACGCCACTGGCATCGAGGCCGGTCTCCTCGACCGCTTCACGAAGGGCGGCGTGGACCACCGATTCATCGCCCGGATCCACGCTCCCTCCCGGAAACGCCACCTGGCCGGGATGCTCACCCAAGGTATGGGCACGCTCCAGCAAAAGTACGTCAAGATCCGTGGGCGCAATCGCTCGGCGCGGATCAGCTGAAGCGCCGTCCAGCATGCCGAAAAGCATCAAGACCGCGGCGGGCCGGGTGGTTTCCGGGCTGACTGCCAGTTGCGCCCAATGGGAGGAGACATGGTCCTCGCCCAGCTCGAAGCGCGTCACGAGTCCGGCCAGGTCCTCAAGGGCGCTCACTCGGGCCTCCTTTGTGATTCCATCCGAATATCCGCCGCACGATGGGTTTCCGCCAAAAACTTCTCAAGCAATGCCTCGTTGCCGGGGGCGAGCTCGTACTTCAGGAGCTTGGCTGCCTTCACGGGATCCGTTTCACCGTCCCCGTAGCTGGGACAGAGGCTTGCTACCGGGCAGGCCCCGCACGCTGGTTTCCGGGCGTGGCAGACCCTGCGCCCATGGAACACCACGCGGTGGGAAAGCATGGTCCAGTCCCTGGCCTCGAAGAGCTCGGCGACGTCGAATTCGATCTTCACGGGATCATCGGATTCGGTCCAACCGAATCGACGGGCCAAACGGCCAAAGTGGGTATCCACCGTAATTCCCGGCACGCCGAACGCGTTACCCAGCACCACATTGGCGGTTTTGCGCCCGACGCCGGGAAGCGTCACCAGATCTTCCAGACGACCCGGGACCTCGCCGTCGTACTCATCAACCAATCGGTTGCTCAGTGCCAGAACGTTGCGGGCCTTCGCGCGGAAGAAACCCGTGGGCTGGAGGATTGCCTCCAACTCCGCCGTGTCTGCCTCAGCCAAGGCACGCGCATCGGGGTATCGGGCGAACAGGATTTTTGTGACCTGGTTGACCAACACGTCCGTGGTTTGTGCCGAGAGGACAGTGGCTACAACCAGCTCAAACGGATTCCTGAAATCCAGCTCCGCATGCGCGTACGGGTACTTGTCCGCAAGAATCCTGTTGATCTTGCGGGCCCGGCGCTTGAGGGCGAGCACCGAACCAGCTTGGGCAGCGGCCATGGCGTCCCTGCTTAACCGCGCTCGATGTTGCTGAGTTCGCGAAGAACCCCAACCTTGCCGTCGGTGTCCTGGACCAGGAATTCATGGCCGCGGTCCTCCAAGGCGAGCACCCAACCTCCTGGGTCGATGGTGAATGCGGGCGCCCCGGAACGCTCATCGTAGGCCGTGCGTGGTTGGGCAACAGCGAACCAAAACGCCTCGTAGGCCGCCGGAGCGGACTCGTCCGGGCGGTTGGCGGGATCAACGGTGGCGCCGATGGAATCCGCCACGGCGGCGGTGCTGCCCGACACGATGGGAGTCGCCATGGTGGCCGCCCAAGGACGCTCACCGGGCGCCTGGGGAACTGTTGGTTGCGGAACCATCGGTTGTGGAACTACAGGCTGCGGCGGTGCAGCTTGACCTGAAGCGGACGCCTTGGCGGCTGGCGACGCCCCTGAAGTAACGCTGGGAGCGGGCGGCGCCGACGTCGGGTTGGCGCCCCGTTCTGCCGTTCCTGAAACAACGGCCGCCGCAGGCGCGGATGACGCAGGCGCCGATGACACAGGTGCGGAGGGTGAAACAACGGTAGCAGCGGGCGCGGAGTACGCAGCCGCGGCGGCCGGTTTCGGTGTCTTTGGTGCTTTCGGCGGACGCGGCGATACCGGCTTTCGGCTCGGTGTGGCGGCTTCACGTGCCACGAGGTGCGCAGGCACTTCCACACGGCCCCTGAAATCGGTGGAAAGCAAGGGCAGGTGGGGAGCCAGCACCGTAGCGACAAGCAAGCCGACAGAACCCACCAGGCCCACCAGGACCCCGGTGTTATAGGAATTGGCGATAGTCAGGAAAAACAACGGAACCGCGAAAGACGCCGTGACCGAGGCAAATTGATCGATCGAGAGCGAACCGATCCGCAGGTGCACATTGGGTCGCAGCCGGCGTGCCACAAAGAGGGCCACCACCACCAACGGCAGGATGATTCCCAACAGCAAGAAGAAGAGGTTGCCCACGTTCCAGAGGTTGTAGACACCAGCGAACATAGGCAGCAAGGACGCGACAAACATCAGGAGTGCGGAACCAAAAACCGTCACGTCGCGGACGGTGAAGGGGCCCACAACGGCGTCGTACTTCTGTCCACTACCGGCCGTGGAATGGGGCGTGCCAGCCGTGGTGTCCGGTCCCGTCGGCTGTGAGTCGTTCGGGTCAGGGCTCAGCTGGGTCATGTATTTCTCCTTCGTACGGCGACGCCTTGGACAGTCAGGTCCAGTAATCCCGCCGAATTGCGCGGGCGGACAGGACACTCCTCTGATGAGTCCCAAGACCACTTCAGCCTATGCCACCCCTCAGACACTGTTCCAGCGCAAACCCCTCCGATGGCCTCGCCCACAGCAAACTCCAAGCTGGCGCACAGACCGGCTTCGCGGAAGGACACTGCGACTCCGCCCGCCTTTGTGACGACGCACACGTGCGATGTCCCCCAAAGCGATAGTGTTGATGACGGACAGAGCACTACGGAACGTCCTCTGACCGCACGACGCCGGACGCCGGCCCGGGTGCGGGCGCAGGGCAGCGTCCGTGGCAGCAAAGATCGATGAATGATGAGGTTCACCATGTCTCAGGACACCACCGGATCCACGGCCACCGCTGCAGCTTCCACCGCTCAAGGCCAAGCCCCCCACGTCGATGCCTTCGAAAACCTCCTCCACGAAAACCGCCACTTCGCGCCATCGGCTGAGTTCGCAGCGAATGCGGTGGTCTCGGCCGGGATTTACGCAGAAGCAGACGCCGACCGTCCCGCGTTTTGGGCCAAGCAGGCCCGCGAGCTGCTGAGCTGGGACAAGGACTTCACTGAAACCCTGGATTGGTCCAACCCGCCCTTTGCCAAGTGGTTCGTCGGTGGTGAGGTTAACGCGGCCTACAACGCGCTGGACCGTCACGTCGAGAACGGCCTCGGTGACCGGGTAGCGATCTACTTTGAGGGCGAACCCGGCGATACCCGCACGTACACATACGCGCAGCTCACCGAAGAAGTAAAGAAGGCCGCCAACGCCTTCGAAACCCTCGGAGTCGCAAAGGGCGACCGCGTGGCCGTGTACCTGCCGATGATTCCCGAGGCAGTCATCACCCTGCTTGCCTGCGCCAGGATCGGCGCTGTGCCCTCAGTGGTGTTCGGCGGTTTCTCCGCGGACGCCCTGCGTTCCCGCATCGAGGACGCCGAAGCCAAACTCGTAGTCACCGCGGACGGCACGTACCGCCGAGGCAAGCCCAGCGCCCTGAAGCCGGCCGTGGACGAGGCGTTGTCCTCCATGGAAAACACCGGCGAACACTCTGTGAACCACGTCGTGGTGGTCAAGCGCAACGGCGAGGACGTCAACTGGGTGGAAGGCCGGGACCTGTGGTGGAGCGATACTGTGGGCAAGGCATCAAGCGAGCACACGGCCGTCGCGCATGATTCCGAGCACCCACTCTTCATCCTGTACACCTCCGGCACCACCGGCAAGCCCAAGGGCATCCTGCACACCACCGGCGGGTACCTCACCCAGACCGCATTCACCCACAAGGCGGTGTTCGACCTCCACCCGGAAACGGACGTGTACTGGTGCACGGCCGACGTCGGCTGGGTCACCGGGCACTCCTACGTCACCTACGCACCGCTCATCAACGGCGCCACCCAAGTCATGTACGAGGGAACCCCGGACTCCCCGCACCAGGGCCGCTGGTGGGAAATCGTGGAGAAGTACAAGGTTTCCATCCTCTACACCGCCCCCACCGCGATCCGGACGTTCATGAAGTGGGGCCGGGAAATCCCCGCCAAGTACGATCTCTCTTCCATCCGCGTGCTGGGGTCCGTGGGCGAACCCATCAACCCTGAGGCGTGGATGTGGTACCGCGAGGTCATCGGCGGCAACGCCGGCAAGAACGGCGAACGCAAGGAAAACCCTGCCCCGATCGTGGACACCTGGTGGCAGACCGAAACGGGCGCACAAATGATCGCGCCGCTGCCCGGCATCACGGCCACCAAGCCCGGCTCCGCGCAGGTGCCGCTGCCCGGAATCGCCGTGGACGTGGTGGACGAAGCCGGCGAGTCGGTGGCCAACGGTGAAGGCGGCTACCTGGTGGTTCGCGAACCGTGGCCCTCCATGCTCCGCGGTATTTGGGGCGACCCCGAGCGCTTCAAGGACACCTACTGGTCCCGCTTCGAGGCCATGTACTTCGCAGGTGACGGGGCCAAGAAGGACGACGACGGCGACGTCTGGCTGCTGGGGCGGGTGGATGACGTCATGAACGTCTCCGGGCACCGCCTCTCCACCACCGAAATCGAATCCGCGCTGGTCTCGCACCCGTCCGTCGCTGAAGCGGCGGTGGTGGGCGCCGCCGACGACACCACCGGGCAGGCCATCGTCGCCTTCGTCATCCTCCGCGGTGACGCCGTGAACAACGGCGACGAAACCGTCCTGGAACTGCGCAACCACGTGGGCAAGGAAATCGGCCCGATCGCCAAGCCCAAGCAATTGCTGATCGTGCCCGAACTGCCTAAAACACGCTCCGGAAAGATCGTCCGACGCCTCCTCAAGGACATCGCAGAAGGCCGCGACACCGGCGACGCCACCACTTTGGCCGACCCCGGCATCATGGCCCAGATCGCCGAATCGCTCCGCAAGTAGCGTCCGGCGCTTTCCGCCAAGCCAAGAACGTTCGACGACGACGCCGCTCGCCACCCGTGGTGGGCGGCGTCGTCGTGCGTTCGGTCCTAGACTGATGCCAGAGTCAAGCAAGTGTCTGACGAACTGTCCAGAAAGGACCCGATGCTCCAAGCAGCCCGCCATTCGGCCATCATCGACGCCGTCCAACGCGAACGCGTGGTCCGGGTCTCGGACTTGGCGCTGATGCTGGGTGTCTCCGCCATGACGGTGCGCCGGGACATCGAGGCCCTGGAGGAATCCGGGCGTGTGGAGCGCATCCACGGTGGTGCCAAGCTGCCTGGCGATTCGAGCACCCACGAGCCCGGCTTCGAGCTCAAGTCGACTCAGCTGACCGAGGAAAAGCACGCGATCGCCGTTGAGGCCGCTCGGATAGTGCAGGAAGGCATGGCCATTGGCCTGGGCGCCGGCACCACCACATGGGCCCTGGCCAAGGAACTGGTCCATGGTCCACGCATCACGGTGGTAACCAACTCCGTGCGGATCGCGGATCTCTTCCACCACGGCGCGTCGTCGGGCGCGGGCCGTTTCGGATCCACAGTCATCCTGATCGGCGGTGAGCGAACGCCGTCGGATGCGTTGGTTGGACCTATTGCGACGTCCGCGTTGAAGCAGCTCCATTTGGACGCCTTATTCTTGGGGGTTCACGGCATGGACACCCAGGCCGGTTTCACCACCCCGAACCTCTTGGAGGCTGAAACCGATCGCGCCTTCATGGCCTCCGCCCGGAGCACCATCGTCCTGGCCGACCACAGCAAGTGGGGCGTGACCGGCATTGCTTCGATCGCGCAGCTGGAGGAGGCAGACGAGCTCATCACGGATTCATTGCTTGGCGAGGACGCCCGGCGGGTGCTGGCTGAGAACGTTGCCAAGCTGACGATCGCGGGAAAGCCGTCGCCGCCAGACGGGCGTCAGGCCGTTTCCGCCAGGTAATCGATGGCGAGCTTATATCCCAGCACGCCTGCTCCGACGATGATCGCGCTGCAGACCCCCGACAAGTAGGAATGGTGGCGGAACTCTTCGCGCTGGTGCACGTTGGTGATGTGGACCTCGACGGCGGGCAACTGCGCTGCCGCCAGCGCATCACGCAGCGCCACCGAGGTATGGGTGAAGGCCCCGGCGTTGATCACGATTCCGACGGCGGTCCCCCGCGCCGCGTGGATGGCGTCCAGAAGGTCACCTTCATGGTTGGACTGAACGCAATCCACGGTGAACCCATGGGAAGCGGCGGCCGCCATGGCAAGCTGCTCGACGTCGGCCAAGGTGGAGGTGCCGTACTTCTCGGGCTCGCGGTTGCCGAGAAGGTTCAGGTTGGGTCCGTTGATCACGAGGATGGTACCGCGACCGGCTTCAGTGGCGGGGGTGGCTTCAGTCATGACTCCCAATCTATACGGTGCAGGAACTTACTTCCGGGTGCGGGGAATTTACTTCCGGGTGCACTGGCCGGCCGATACCGGGCTGCTGAGCCCGGCCGCCTTTTCCGCAACCGGTTCCAGGTCAGACATCGTCAGCGCGAAACCCAGGGCTGCGTTGGTGGTGGTCTTGGCAAAAACCAAACCCGCCACTTGGCCTTGGGCTGTCAGCAGTGGGCCACCCGAATTACCCGGCTGGACATCGCCCGCCAGCTTGTAGACGGACTCCAACGACGGGTTGTTTCCATAGATATCGGGGACCAGGACTGGTGAGATTCCTTGGACGGTGGCCGGTTTTGATTGGAACGGGCCACCGTGCGGATATCCGGCGAAGGCCGCGTTGCTGCCGTCCGGCAAGTCAGAACTCAGGGGCAGAGGCGATGAGGCCAGCCCGTTCACTGCGAGGACTGCGAGGTCCCGCTGCGGATCGAAATACACCACGCTGCCCGGCAGCGCACCGCCGTCGGGAATCTCAACAACCGGCTGCGACACGCCCGCGACGACGTGCGCATTGGTGACGACGCGCCCGGGGGAAACAACGAATCCGGATCCGGTCTGGTTTTGGCCGCATTCGAACGCCGTCCCCGTAATTTTGAGGACCGACTTTGCGGCTTGGTTCAGCGCGGGGGTGTCAGTGGATTCATTGGGCACCTGCACGGGAGCCGAGGGGCTGATGCCCTCAAAGAGCTGGGGTATGCCATCGCCGATGACCGTGGAGCGCAACTGCGCCATGGTGCTCTTGACGGGGGTGGGCGTCACCGAATCGATGTAGCGGATCACCCGCGATTCAGCCAGTTGCTGTGACACGAACGGAACACCCAGCGAGCTGATGCTGAAAGCGAGCATGGACATCACCAACGCCGCAACCACCACGCTGACCACGCCACCAATTAACCGGTCCACCGTGTGCAGGGGCTTGATCCGCACGGCATGGCGGACTCTGCGGCCAATCATGGTGCCCAAGCCATGGCCCAAAGCGATCAGCACGACGGCGGCCCCCACCGTGGCGGCAAGCCTCCAGCCGCTGTCAGTCACCCAGCCGCTGACGAGCGGAACTGCGACGAAGGCCGCAATGGCACCCACCACGAAGCCTGCAATTCCGCCCAAGGTGACAACGAAGCCATTGCGCAGCCCGTAAATCAGGTAGGACAGCAGCATCAAGATCAGAGCCAAATCCAATATCGTCAAGCCAAACACCAATGCTCCTCTATGCCGCCTTGCGCCAATTGTAGTTGGGCACCCTGACAAGCAACCGCCAGGAAGGCTCGCTGGCAGCCGGTGATTCGTGGCCCTCGCAATTCAGCCTGCGGTGATTTCAGGTTGCTGTTTCAGCATGCTGATACGGTGTTGAACGCCCGGAACCCGCGCCGTTTCAGCGTTTCGCATGCCAACTACGTCACAGAAGCCCAAAAATTCTGAAACAATGGCTGGAGCGCCACGACCGAAACTTATACTCAGGAGACTTCATGGACATCGAGGTACTGCGCCGCGCACCCCTCTTCGCCACCCTTGACGACGACGCATTCCGCCTGCTGACGGACGAACTCACAGAGGTGGACCTTTCACGTGGAGCCTCGGTGTTCCGCGAAGGCGACCAGGGTGACCAGCTCTACTTCATCGTTTCCGGAAAGGTGAAGCTCGGCCGCACCTCCCCGGACGGCCGCGAATCCCTGCTTGCTATCCTCGGCCCGGGCGAGCTCTTCGGCGAGATGGCACTGTTCGACCCCAGCCCGCGCACTGCCACGGCTACAGCCGTTTCGGAAACCCGCCTGGCTGGCCTCAAGAATGAGAGCCTCAACGCTTTGCTCCGGACCCGTCCGGAGGTTTCCGCCCAGCTGCTGCAGGCCCTCGCCCGCCGTCTCCGCCGCACGAACGACTCGCTATCGGACCTCGTCTTCTCAGACGTTCCGGGCCGCGTTGCCAAGGCCCTACTGGACTTGGCGGATCGCTTTGGCCGCCCGGCTACCGACGGCGTGCTGGTCGCCCATGAGCTGACCCAGGAAGAACTGGCCCAACTGGTGGGCGCTTCCCGCGAAACCGTCAACAAAGCCCTGGCCGAATTCGTCCAGCGCGGATGGCTCCGGCTGGAAGCCCGCGCCGTGGTCATCCTGGACATGCAGCGCCTCCGCCAGCGTTCGCGATAACCAAAGCTCAACAAAAAAGAGCCGCCCCGTTCCCTGTAATCCAGGGAACGGGGCGGCTCTTTTTGTTGAGTGTTTAGCGTTCGCGCTGCGGTTCACCGGCAACGGTCCGGGCAGCGGCAACCTCAAGCATCAGTTCGCCGTCCTCATTGACGAGACGGGATTGGTAAACGTGGGCTTTCCGCTTGTAACTGAGGTAGGCGATGCAACCATTGGCTGCAGCCATTTTCTCCAGCATGATTTCGGACCCGGGCACCAACAACTGTCCCAGCGTGAGCCCCACGGTGTTTTCCTGGTTCACTTCGTCGCCCAAGGCCGTGGTGTCCCGCAAGGCAATGGCATCGGCCACGCACACCCAACGCCCCCACACACCCTTGCTCGCCAGAATGCTCGGCTGCTGATTCACGGGAACAGTAGCCGCGAAGTAGCGCGTGTTGAACCGGGTATGCGCAAAGTCAGGGCTGACCCAGTTCACCAAGGATTTCAGGAGGTCCGTGCGCAACGACAGTCCGCGCTTGGTCAGGATGTCTGTGAACGATTTCTCCTGTGCCGCGACGGCTTCGCGGGCCTTCATCCACTCCACGGTGGAGTTGGCCTCCACTGTGGATGAGGCATCAGGACCGGCCAGCAGCACGCCGGTTTCCTCAAAGAGCTCCCGGATAGCGCCTACGACGTGGCGGCGAGCCAGTCCGACGTCGTCCGTTCCCAATACCTCGGCCCAATGCTGGGGCGAGGGCCCCAGCCAGCCGACGGCATTGTCATCGGACGGCTCCAGGGACCCGCCCGGAAACGAGATAACTCCCAACGGGGAGGAGCCTGGCCGGTACCCGAGCCAGGTCTCCAAACCGGTCGGGGAATCCCGAAGAAGGACCACGGACGATGCATAACGGGCGGCCCTGGGGGTCCGCTCGCCCAAATCAAGCCAGTTCCGTGCTGCCCCTTCGAGGTGAGGAGGAAGTGCAAACAGACGGCGGGAAAGCTGAGGCAATTGGGTGAACCGGTTCCTTAGCTGAATTCAGCAATGAGTTCGACCTCAACAGGAGAGTCGAGGGGGAGGACGGACACGCCGACGGCGGAACGTGCGTGCTTGCCGGCGTCGCCCAAAACCTGGCCGAGAAGCTCGGATGCACCGTTGATGACTCCGGGCTGGCCAGTGAACGTGGGTTCTGAAGACACGAAGCCCACCACCTTGACGATTCTGGTGATGCGGTCGAGGTCACCGATGACGCTCTTGACCGCTGCCAGGGCGTTGATGGCACAGACGGCGGCGTAGCGCTTGGCCTCTTCCGGATCCACAGTCGGTTCATCCGAGGTACCCAACTGGCCAACGGAGACCTTGCCGGTAGCTTCGAGTTTGCCGTTAATAAACGGCAGCTGCCCGGAGGTGTAGACGTAGTTACCGGACACGACGGCGGGAACGTAGTCGGCGACTGGTGCGGCGACCTCGGGGAGGGTCAGGCCGAGCTCTGCAAGGCGCTGCTCCACGGCCGAGGCAGGGGCGCCCGAATCCGCGGGAGATGTGGTTTCTGCGGGGGTTGTCATGATTACTGCTTCTCCCTCTTCAGGTATGCGACAAGGCCTTTGCCATCGGGGCCGCCGACGACCTGGACAAGCTCCCAGCCGTCCTCACCCCACTGATCCAGGATCTGTTTCGTGGCGTGGATAATGAGCGGAATCGTGGCGTACTCCCATTTGGTCATGACAGAAAGCCTAGCCCTTGCCGGTAAAGTGGAAAACATGGCGACTCGCACGAACCCGTTTTTCGACACTGCCACCACCCTCGGAAAGATTCTAGGCTTCCTTGGCGTGAGTGCGATTTGTGGCGTCCTGGTGGCCGGCCTTTTGGTCCCCGCCGCGGCCGTCTCCGGCAGTGCCGCAAGTGGTTCCATCCAGTTCTTTGATACCCTCCCGGCCGAACTCCAGGTAGATCCGCCCAGCCAGAACACCACGATTCTGGCGAAGGACGGCTCCCCGATCGCGTCCATCTATGAGGAGAACCGGACCAAGATCCCCTTGAACCAGATGAGCCCGTATGTCAAAGATGCGGTCATCGCCATCGAAGACAACCGGTTCTACGAGCATGGCGGAATCGACACCACCGGTATCTTGCGGGCACTGGTGAGCACCGCTCAAGGTAACAAACAAGGCGCGTCAACCATCACGCAGCAGTACGTCAACAACGTGATCAACGAGTCACTGGTCGCCTCCGGCCAGAGCAGCGACGTCAAGCTGAACGGTGTCAACAAAGGCATCGGAGACAAGCTCCGCGAGATGAAGCTTGCCATCGCTTTGGAGAAGAAATTCACCAAAGACCAGATTCTTGAGGGCTACCTCAACATTGTGTTCTTCAACAGGGACGCCTACGGCATCGAAGCCGCATCGAAGCTGTTCTTCAGCACCAGCGCCAAGGACCTGACGCTTCCACAAGCCGCCCTCCTGGCAGGCCTCGTGAACAGCCCGGCAGCCTTTGATCCGGTGGTCCACCCGGACGCGTCCAAGCAGCGCCGCGACCTGGTGCTCACGGCCATGTATAACCAAAAGAAGATCACCAAGGCCGAGTACGACCAAGCTGTGGCTACTCCCATCACCACCAAGGTCACTCCGGCCCGCCAAGGTTGTGCATACGCTTCCACCGCGCCGTACTTCTGTGATTACGTGCTGCACTTGCTCTTCAACAACCCGGCGTATGGGCAGACGCCGACGGATCGCCAGAACACTGTCATGCGGGGTGGGTTGACTATCAAGACCACCCTGGACCCTACCGCGCAGAACGTCGCCCAGCAGCAGGTTGACGCCACGGCCGGCGCGAACCCTGACAAGTGGGGGGCTTCCATCATCTCCGTCCAGCCGGGTACAGGCCAGATTGTCAGCATGGCCCAGAACACCGTGATGCTGCCCCAACCCGGTAAGTTCGACCAGACCCAGAACTTCAACGTCGATGTCCTGGACGCCAAGGGCAATGACCTCAATGGCATTGGCGGCTTCCAGCCGGGTTCCACCATGAAACCGTTCACATTCGCGGAATGGCTCAATGAGGGCAAATCGATGACCACGACGATCAACGCGTCGGTCAGGAAATATCGGCAGGGGTTCCCTTGGCGAAACACCTGCCCAACTCCGGAGGACGGTTTCTACGATTCATCAGTACCGGGGAGCTTCGATCTGCAGAACTCGGACGAAGGCTACTACCGCCCCATGACGGTCCTCTACGGCCTCATGAACTCCATCAACACCGCCACCTTCGCCTCCGCTTCCCAACTGGACCTCTGCGGCATCCAGGGCATCGTTAACGCGACAGGAGTGCACAGCGGCCTGCCGACGCGGGACCAAGCTGGAAACGTCACTGATCCGAATCCCAAGGTCTCCATGACCACCCTGGGTAACCTCATCGGATCCACACAAACCGCTCCCTTGACCATGGCCAGCGCCTTCGCGACCTTTGCAGCTGACGGTAAGTACTGTGAACCCATCGCCATCACCTCCGTCAAGGACCAAGCGGGGAAGGACTTGCCTGCCCAGTCGTCCTCCTGCAAGGACGCCATCAAGCCTGAGGTTGCCCGTGGCGTTGCCTACGCAATGCAGGAAGTACTGAACCATGGTTCAGGCTCCCTGATCCGGCCCGCGCTGAACACCAACAACAACTTCCCGGTGGCAGCGAAGACCGGTACGAACGATATGAACAGCTCAACTTGGGTGGTCGGATACACGTCCGGACTGGCAACGGCATCATGGTTCGGTGACCCGCTGGATGCCCAGCAGCGGCCAGGACGGAACATCACGGTCAACGGCAAGTTCTACCCGTCCATTGACGGTTACATGATCGCCGGTCCGCAGTTCACCAACTACATGCTCTCGGTTGCTCCCGCCTACGGAACCAACCCCTTCCCCACGCCGCCGTCGAACCTGCTCGGCAGTGCCCCTCCCCAGCGGAGCCCGAGCACCCCCAACAGCAGCGGTGCGAGCAACAGCGGAACGCCCGGTCACGACTAATGGCGTCCATGATTGACTCGTTGGCAGACCGCGCCCGTACCCTCGGGCGCGGTCTTGCCGCAACCACCGCCATCGGCGCAGCAGCAGGTGTAGCGGCGGCAGCTTACGGCTGGTGGGAGAAGGACCAGTTCGAAGTCCGGCGCGAGACGCTGCCTATCCTCCCCGAAGGCTCCGCGCCGTTCCGGATCCTGCACCTCAGTGACATCCATTTCGTCCCGGGTCAGGACAAGAAGGCTCGGTGGTTGCAGTCCTTGGCTGAACTGAAGCCGGACCTTGTGGTCAACACTGGCGACAACCTCAGCCACACCCAGGCCATCGATCCGCTGATCCAAGCGCTTGAACCGTTGATGGACTTTCCCGGCGTGTTCGTTCCGGGCTCCAACGACTATTTCGCGCCCAGGTTCAAGAACCCGGCGGGCTATTTCCGCGGACCTTCCCGGCCGAAAACAGAGCCGATCAAGCTCGACTGGCCCAAGTTGCGCACGGCATTTGGGATGGGCGGCTGGATCGACCTCACCAACCGTGCCCAGTCCATCACGCTTAACGGCCTGCGCTTTGATTTCTCCGGGGTGGACGATCCCCATTTGAAGCGGGAACGGTACGCAGACTGGCATCGCGGCACGGCCAACCAGGACACGCGTCCGCATGTCCGGGTCGCCGTCGTCCACGCCCCGTACCAGCGCGTGCTGGATCATTTCACGCAAGCCCAAGCCCACCTGATTCTTGCCGGGCACACCCACGGCGGCCAGATCTGCATCCCCGGCTACGGCGCTTTGGTCTCCAATTGCGACCTCCCCACCTGGCGTGCCAAAGGCCTCCACGATTGGGAAAGCAACGGACTGACGACGCCGGTCAACGTCTCCGGCGGAATCGGCACCTCACGCTTCTCCCCGGTCCGCATCGCCTGCCGGCCGGAAGCGGTACTGCTCACCCTCACGCCCCGCACATAGGCCCCCAGCTACAGGCCTGCAGGGGCATGGCATAGGGTAGTTGCTACGGGAAACTATCTCCGCACCATCTGAAGATCCAGCTGTTGAGAAGCGGGCATGTCCAAGCAAACGTCATTCTTTAACTCCATCCGCCGCCTGTACCCCCATGTACGGCCCATCCTCCCCCGCCTATTCATGGGCTTGGTGTCTGCTTTGCTGGCGAGCATTGTGGCACTCACCATCCCGCAGGTTTTCCGGGTGCTGGTCAACAACTCCTTGCAGCGCGGCGGTGACCCGGCCGCGGTGTGGACCGCCGCCGTCGTCATCCTTGCTTTAGGCGTGGCGGAGGCTGGACTGGTAGCCCTGCGGCGGCAGTTCGTGATCAATCCGGCCACCACGGTGGAGACCAGGATGCGTGTCACTTTGTATGGGCATCTTCAGGAGCTCACGGTGGCGTTCCACGATCGTTGGGGTTCGGGGCAGCTGCTTTCCAGGGCCATGACCGATCTCAGCTTCCTCCGGCGCTGGATGGCGTTCGGAGCGATCATGCTCGTTGTCACTACCTTGACGGTGATCATCGGCGTGGGCGTGATGTTCTCCATGAGCTGGCAATTGGCGCTCATTTTCCTGGCCGCCGCCGTGCCGATCATGGTCAACTCCTTCCGCTTCCGGCGCCGTTTCAGCCGGGTGACCCGGCTCAGCCAGGACCAGGCCGGGGACCTTGCCACCACCGTGGAAGAGTCCGTCCACGGCATCCGGGTATTGAAGGCTTTCGGCCGCAGCCGCGAGGCCTTGGAAAATTTCAACGGCCAAGCCGAGGAGCTCCGGCAGACGGAGATCATGAAAGCCAAGCAACAGGCCGGTTTCACCCTGGTGGTGACGCTCCTGCCTGAACTTGCCTTGGGCTTTGGGTTGGTGACGGGGGTGCTGCTCGTCGCCAGCGGGCAGCTGAGCATCGGATCTTTGGTGGCCTTTTTCGCCACGGCCGCCGTGGTGGCAACTCCAGTGGAGTTCTCCGGGACCTTGCTCGCGATGGCGCTGACCGCCAAGACCGCAGTGGACCGGCACTTCGAAGTCATGGATACCCGGAACACGATCACCTCTCCCGAAGAGCCCGTGTTCCCGGAAAACGGCAAGGGCGCCTTGCGCTTTGAGCAGGCCGGATTCGGGTTCGACGACGGCGGTTCGCTCCTGCGCGATGTCTCCCTGGAGATCCGTCCGGGCGAAACGATGGCCCTCGTGGGGATCACCGGCAGCGGCAAGAGTGCGTTGCTCCAACTCGTCCCCCGGCTCTACGACGTGACCGAGGGCGCTGTGACCATCGACGGCATAGACGTCCGGAATTACGACCTCCATGAACTTCGCAGGATCGTCTCCGTTGCATTCGAGGACACCACACTGTTCTCCAGTTCAGTGCGGGACAACGTCCTGCTCGGCGCCCCTGATCCCAGCGAAGCAGCCCTGGACGAGGCACTCGATGTAGCCCAGGCGCAGTTCGCCTATTCCCTGCCTGACGGTGTGGACACACTTATTGGTGAGGAAGGCCTCAGCCTGTCCGGTGGCCAGCGTCAGAGGATCGCCTTGGCACGCGCCATCGCCGCCAGGCCAAAGGTCTTGGTGCTGGACGATCCGCTCTCCGCCCTCGATGTCAACACCGAGGAACGCGTTGAAGCCCGCCTGCGCGACGTCCTGCGCGAGACCACCACGTTGATCGTGGCGCACCGACCCTCCACCGTTGCCTTGGCGGACCGTGTGGCCTTGCTCGAAAACGGAACCATCACCGCCGTCGGAACCCATACGGAACTGTTGGCGGGCAACGATCATTACCGCTACGTCATCGCAAGCCTCGATTCCGGTCCGAAGGACCTCGATAGCGAACTGGACGAGCTCGAAGAAGCCGAGGAGGCCCGCCGGTGAGTGCCACAACCTTTGGAACGGCCAACGAGGACAACGCGCTCCTCACCAAAGCAGACAGTAAAGCCGTACGACGCCGGTCCCTCGCCTTGCTTGCCTCGCTGATCCGTCCGGTCAGGTTGCGTTTCTGGATGACGATCGTGATGGTGGTGGTCTCCCAACTCACCCGTGTAGCCGGGCCCGCGTTGATCGCGTTCGGCATCGACCATGCCCTGCCTACGCTCAAAGCCGGCAACAACGGTCCCTTGATGCTTGCCGGTGTCTTGTACCTCGCGGCCGCCATTGCCACGGCGTCAATGACGGCCCTCTATGTCACTTCGACAGCCCAACTCAGCCAGTCCATGCTGCTGGACCTCCGGGTCCGCGTCTTTAGGCACACCCAGCGGTTGAGCTTGGAGTTCCATGAGAAGTACACGTCCGGACGCATCATTGCCCGTCAAACCTCGGACCTCGAGGCACTGCGGGACCTGTTGGATTCGGGTGTGAGTTCCTTGGCCTCCGGTCTGTTGTTCATGGTCTTTACGGCCTTCACCGTATTTGCGCTGGACTGGCGGACTGGCGTCATCATGCTCGCCGCGGGCGTACCGATGTTCCTTCTGTCCCGCTGGTACCAGAAGCACTCGCAGGTGGCTTACCGTGAATCGCGCGTGGTCTCGGCGCGGTTGATTGTGCACTTTGTGGAAACCATGACCGGAATCCGCGCCGTCAAGGCGTTCCGCAAGGAGAAGGAGAACGCGGCACAGTACGGCGAACTGGCTGAGGAATACCGGAAAAACAGTGTCCGCTCCATCAATCTGAACGGCATCTTCCAACCGGGCCTGGTGTTGATCGGAAACGTTTGCGTCGCCGTCGTCCTGCTCATGGGAGGCTTCCGCGTG
Source organism: Arthrobacter sp. SIMBA_036 (assembly GCF_046535135.1). Taxonomy (NCBI): domain Bacteria; kingdom Bacillati; phylum Actinomycetota; class Actinomycetes; order Micrococcales; family Micrococcaceae; genus Arthrobacter; species Arthrobacter sp. SIMBA_036. The sequence continues at coordinate 3,209 of NZ_JAWRXG010000010.1, read as the reverse complement.
CTCAGCGGCGAGCTCGCGGTCGGTGTCCTGTTGGCCCTGATTCTTTCCACCAAGCGTTTCTTCCAGCCGGTGGACCAGATGGCGATGTTTTACAACTCCTTCCAAAGCGCCCAAGCTGCGCTGGAGAAGGTGTCAGGACTCCTTGAAGAGGTCCCAACAGTCCGCCCGCCCAAGAATCCTGTTCCGTTGAAAAGCTCACGCGGGGAGATCGATTTCGCAGGAGTGGAGTTCGGCTACGGAAGCGGGACAATCGTTGTTCCCCCCATGGACCTGCACATCCCTGCAGGCCAGACCGTGGCCTTGGTAGGCCAAACCGGGGCCGGAAAGTCCACGCTGGCCAAGCTCATTGCCCGCTTTTACGATGTCACCTCAGGCGCCATCACCTTGGACGGCATCGATCTGAGGGACCTCTCCACCACCGACCTCCGCCGGGCCGTGGTGATGGTTACACAGGAGGCATTCCTCTTCAGCGGTTCGGTCGCCGATAACATCGCCCTGGGCCGACCCGAAGCATCCCGCGAAGACATCGAAAAAGCGGCGAAGGCCGTTGGTGCGCACGAATTCATCTCGGGGCTGCCCGAGGGATATGACACCGACGTCAATAAGCGTGGTGGTCGCGTTTCCTCGGGTCAACGCCAACTCATCGGATTTGCCCGCGCTTTCCTGGCTGCCCCTGCCGTCCTGATCCTGGACGAGGCGACCTCGTCCTTGGACATACCTTCCGAACGCATGGTCCAGCAGGGCCTGGCCAATCTGCTCGAAGGGGTGGCCGGCAAGAATTCGGCACGGACGGCCATCATCATCGCACACCGCCTCTCCACCGTGGAGACCGCGGACAGGGTCCTCGTGGTTCACGACGGACGCATCGTGGAGGACGGCTCACCGGCGGAACTGATCAGCGGTGGGGGACGCTTTGCGCAACTGCACGGGGCCTGGAAAGACTCATTGGTCTAGCGTTTCTGTGGCTGGTCGCTGGGAGCAGCGACCACCGCCCGTCGATTTCGCATCAGGAAGCGATTCAGCTATCCTTGAACAGTTGCTTTCGCAGCGGATCGGGATGTAGCGCAGCTTGGTAGCGCGCTTCGTTCGGGACGAAGAGGTCGCAGGTTCAAATCCTGTCATCCCGACCAGAGTCGCTTTATTCGAACCATGGTTTGAATAGACCGACTTCAGTTTGAACAACAGAGATGGCGTCGAGAAATCGACGCCATTTTTGGTTCCCCGGAATTGCGCGGCAAGTACGCCTGAATCGCCCGAAAACGGCCCTGTTTGGGACGATTGGGACGATCCTGGACCAGGAACCGCGTGCGGCGTCCTGGACGCGCGGAAGGCCATCTGGGCGGCGAAGATGTCATCAAACGGTTCATTGAGATCCGCGCCAACCGCGCCGTCGTGATGGACAAAGAATCGCAAGAAGAAGGATTCGTTTAGGAGCCTCCGGACCTTGTCTGTCGCCTTCTCGTAGTACGCCTTCGGATCGGCAATCTGGTCGAGCGCCTTGGTTAGCAGCTGGCCACCTACGGCAATCTCCTCACCGATATTGGCGAGACTGTCTTCAATACGCGATCGCTGCACACGCAGCTCGTGCATCTTCTCGCGAACCTTCGACACAGGCAGGATGCCGTCAGCGGCAACGTCGACGAGGCGACTCTCCTTGGCTTCGACTTCCTTCAGTTGATTGGTGTACCGCGCATACATCTCCTTGATATCCTTCTGCTCACCGAGGAGGGCCTCTTCCAGTCGCCTGCGCACATCCTGCTTGAAGTCCTCGTCGAGAACGAGCCGGCTGTAAGAGTCGGCCACACTGTCCTCGACCAGATAAGCCGGGAGATAGGGAAGGTCGCACTTGCCCTCCTGACGAGCTCGGCAAAAGAAGTATTCGTGAGGGGTGCCTCCTCTCCCCTTCACCTCTGTGTAGATGACGCGGCTCTGTTGGCCGCGCTTGAAGCACTTGCCGCAGTAGAGCATGCCCTTGAGGAAGTGGTTGTGGATACGGTCACGCGAGCCTGCACCACTTCGGGAGCTCAAAATATCTTGCACTTGATCGAACAGGTCTTGGCCAATGATTGGTTCATGCCGTCCGGGATAAGCATCGCCCTTATAGACGACGTACCCGACGTAATACGGGTCCTTCAGCATCTGGTGCAGCTTGCTGGCCGAGACGGGGCCTTCGGGGAATCGTGCGGTCTGGCGATTAGTTAGGCCGAGATCCGCCATGGTCGCTTCTAGCTGCTCAATTGAGTAGAGGTTGGTGGCGTACAGCTCGAAGGCCTTGAGGACGAGCGGTGCCCTGACCTCGTCGAGCCCGACGCTGTTGATCATGCGCCCATCGATGTCCTTGCGGATATTGAGGTATCCGAGCCGAGCCTTACCCAACGTGCCGCCATTGATGGCTTTGTTACGCATCTTGATGCTGATATCTTCACCGCTGAGCTGGTTCTGTACCTGGTTCATGATGTCGGTGACGGCTTCCATCGCGACGGCGTAGGTACCCTCGCCAAAGTCCTCACGAGCAGACAGTAGGCGCACGCCGAGCTTATCGAGATGACGCCGCGTAATCGCTGCGTCGGTGAAATTACGGAAGGCACGCGAGCGGGCGTAGACGATCACGTAGTCAACGTCGCGGTGGTTTTGCAGGAACCTGAGAAGGGCTTGAAATACCGGGCGCTTTTCGATGGTCTGAGCGGAGACGCCCGGCTCAACGAATTCCTCGATGATGTCCGCGTTGACGGCTTCGGCCTTCTGTTCGCAGATGTCACGCTGCGTGGCGATGGAGTTGCCATCCTTATCGATATCACTGGCAGTTTGTGTTTGCTTCTTACTTGAGACGCGCAGATAGAGAACTGCCTTACGCGGTCTCAGTGCTTCGACTTCTTCAATAGTCATCATCAAACTCCTTGTGTTTGGGTGCGGCGATTCATGCGGTACTGCCATGAACGGGAGAACGGGGTGCTTTGTGGCGTGCAGCGAGGCGCAGGTTCGACGATGCCCGTCTGACGTAGGCGTACAGTCATCGCGGCCTCGGAAACCTGGAAGTAGGCGGCGAGATCAGCTGGACGCTGCATACCGCCGTAGTATGCGCGCTTCAGTAGCTTCTTGGGAACCAGCAGACAGCCGGCGAAGTAGTCGGCAGGGACTGCTGAAGGTTTGATTGACACTTTGCCTGTGAGGATTTGATCCTTGCGGGTGGAAGGATGTTCATCATGCCC
>NZ_JAWRXG010000137.1:0-276 GCF_046535135.1 Arthrobacter sp. SIMBA_036 | reverse complement strand
CCGTTCGGAAGGTCATATTCTTCAAATTTAATCTGTTGCGAAAAGCAAATTCCCGAAATTAAAACCGTAAATCCAAATAGTGTTTTATTCATTTCCTTAATTTTCAGTATCATATCATTTTACTTGTTCTTATTTTATCTATACATTTTACATCTAATTCATAAGTATCTATGGAATTAAGCTACCACCCTAAATATGATAAAACAAGTAATATTTTTCATTATTTTTCTTTTTGCCAAAAATATTACAGCGCCACCTTATTTCAAAAAAAATGAC
>NZ_JAWRXG010000136.1:0-276 GCF_046535135.1 Arthrobacter sp. SIMBA_036 | reverse complement strand
AACGCTTGAGCGCCCTTTGCGCCAATGTATTTCCGAAAATGATCATAAAACGTTTGCGCCTGTTGCGAAGCGTGATCCGCATGGAAAAGTTTTTCTCATTTGGTGAAGGACATTCTGTGGTTTGTTACAGAACGCGGCCTCCGATTGAGGCCGAAATGTGTCTTCGTCACCCCCAAATGGGTCTATTCGGCACAGCCAGCACTGGTGTTCCGATAATCCGCCTTTGACAAATTTCGGCCGGAATGCGCTTCATCATGCTGCGGCGCAACAACTTGC
>NZ_JAWRXG010000135.1:0-276 GCF_046535135.1 Arthrobacter sp. SIMBA_036 | reverse complement strand
GCCGATGGCACCAGCCTGCCGAGAACGAGAGCCCCGAAGCCATCTTCCTGCGCGAGCAGATCAGCATAGGGCGCTGCTGCCTCGGACCAAACGAGTTCGAGAATATCTCGACTTTCAGCCCAGATTAGGCGCCACGTGACGGATATACTGCCGGCATCCGTCACCCCGAAGCGCATCGCATTCATGGTCAGTTCGTGGAAGGCCATGCCGAGATTGAGAACTGCATTGGCATCTAGCACTACCTCTGGGCCGGACACTTGGACTGGCTGGAGAGCC
>NZ_JAWRXG010000134.1:0-277 GCF_046535135.1 Arthrobacter sp. SIMBA_036 | reverse complement strand
ATGACACTTTCAGCACCTGATGGCCGCGGCTTTGCCCATACATTCAAGAGCGCCGCCGCGCTTCTCGACCGCATCCCGCATGATCTGATCGCGACCATTTCCCGGCTGTCGATTGCCGCGGTTTTCTGGCAATCGGGGCAGACAAAGGTCGATGGCTGGCAGGTGACGGACAATGCGGTCTATCTGTTCCAGACCGAATACAAGCTGCCTCTCGTCGACCCCTGGCTCGCCGCCCATCTCGCAGCCTTTGCCGAGCACTTCTTCCCGCTATTGCTGG
>NZ_JAWRXG010000133.1:0-277 GCF_046535135.1 Arthrobacter sp. SIMBA_036 | reverse complement strand
AGGCTTTGGCGCGACGCAAAGCGATCGACGCGCAGTACCGCAAACTGCTGGCGGACGTGCCCGGCATCCGTTGCCTGTCCGACGCCGGTGAAAAAGTGGCGAATTATGCGTACTTTCCCGTGCAGGTCAAAGACGGCTTCCCGATCAGCCGTGACGCGCTGTACGCACGCCTGCGGGAAAACGAGATCTACGCGCGCCGCTACTTCTATCCGCTGATCTCTGAGTTTCCGATGTATCGTGGACTGCCGTCGGCGCGCAAGGACAACCTGAAGTCTGC
>NZ_JAWRXG010000132.1:0-277 GCF_046535135.1 Arthrobacter sp. SIMBA_036 | reverse complement strand
AAAGAAAAAACAAAATGTTCATTATTTCCTAATAATTCATTTAATGAATCATCAAGTCTATGTCTTGCAACAATCAGTTTATTGTCTTTTGTTACATAAGACTTTCCATTTAATAATCTGAAATTATCATTTACAAACCTTTCAAAATTATCTACATTTATTTCATAGAAAGTATAACCATTTTCTTCATTATCCTGAAAATATTTAACAAAATGGTTTCTGAATAATTCCTTTACATTCTCTCTAAAATCTTTATAATTTAAATTAGTATATGAAG
>NZ_JAWRXG010000131.1:0-277 GCF_046535135.1 Arthrobacter sp. SIMBA_036 | reverse complement strand
GCGTGGGGACGGGCTGCGGAGTCGCTATTCTAGGGAAAAGTGCGCGCTGGCGCAGCCAGCGGGCGGCGCGGACGTCGCCGCCGCAGGCCGAACCGCGTGCGTGCCGAGTGCTTTTGCACACGTTCCCCCGAGCAGGTGGTCAGCGCGGCGGCAACGCAACCGCGGCGTGGAAAAACGCCTGGGCGCGCGGCTCGTTGCCGAACGCCACGTGAATTCTGGTCCACGGACTCACTTCCATGTTGGGCCGGAAATAGCTGCCGGGCACCACCGTTACGCC